>NZ_KB899426.1 GCF_000378205.1 Sediminispirochaeta bajacaliforniensis DSM 16054
CGGTATTATCACAACTTTATGAAGCCCTATCGGATTGGAGGGAAGGATGAGAAGCGGGGACTGACACATGGGATAGTGGCTGGTATAGAGGGGAATCGGATAGCATCCGAGCTGAGGAGTCTGTATACCAGGCGGAGGTTTTTCCTACGGAACCAGCCCATGAATCGGAGTGGAAGGGAGCTGTGGGTCAGGTGTATTCCTACGGCTTTACGGTGGATGATTGACTATCTGCCTTCTTATGCATGGGCTTAAGGGTAAAGGAATCACCACGATTCCGAACAGTAGAAAAACATTCCCCTTTCCTCACTTTCTCTGATATGATAAGGACAATGAAACTTACAGAAATAATCGATTTGGTTGAGGGGAAAGTGCTTTGCGAATGCGGGGACCTCGGCAGAGAGATCGAATCGGCCTTTTCCTCGGACCTAATGAGTGATGTACTTACGCTTTTGACCGACAATATGCTGCTTATCACCGGCCTAACCAATATTCAAGCGATCAGGACGGCAGAAATGGCCGATATTGCCCAAATTCTGTTTGTTCGCGACAAACAGCCAACGGCAAAAATGATAGAACTGGCATCGGAAACAGGTATCTGTCTCATTACAACTCGCTTCTCTATGTTCCGAGCCAGCGGTATCCTTTTCGGGCATGGTCTGCCTGCGGTCTACTAATCGGGAGGCAGCTTGAGTTATGCAATTTCAGTACGAACTCGTCGCAGGCGATTTTACCAAGGCGGGCTACGCTTCCAGCGATTTGAAAAAAAAAATGAAACAGCTCAATATTCCGACCAGTGCTATGAAGCGAGCGGTGGTGGCACTCTTTGAGGCAGAAGTAAACGTCGTAGCCCACTCGTTTGGCGGGACACTCACCGCAGATATTTTTAAGGATAAGATCCATGTACTCGTTGCCGACCAGGGACCAGGAATTCCGGATATTGAACTGGCAATGAGTGAGGGTTACTCAACGGCGAGCGATGAAGTCCGGGAGATGGGCTACGGAGCAGGAATGGGATTACCAAACATCAAAAATAACTGTGACAGTCTCGACGTACGAAGTGCCTCAGGATGCCCCACCGAGGTTGAGTTCACCATCAATTTCGGGACATAGAGAAAGATGCAAAAGAGTTCTTTCCATCATGCCCTCAAGATTGTTGAGGCAAAATGCATCGGTTGTACCCACTGTATGCTCACCTGCCCTACCGAAGCGATCAGGGTATTTGGGGGTAAGGCCCACGTTGATCCGAATCGCTGCGTCGACTGCGGTAATTGTATGTCGGTCTGCCCCGTAGATGCCATTGTGATCGAGCAGGATGACTTCGACCAAATTTATACCTATTCACACCGTATTGCAGTGGTACCTTCGGTAATGATCGGGCAATTCTCCGAAGAAATCCCCGAACAGCAGATCTTCAGTATCCTCATCGACATGGGCTTTACCGATGTGTATGAAGCGGAAACGGGTATTGATCTGCTTTATAAGATTTCTGGCCGCTTTTCCACCTATGCCGGGCAAAAACCGGTTATCAGCAGTTTCTGTCCGGCCATCATTCGCCTCATTCAGGTCCGATTTCCATCCTTGGTTGGGCAGATAAATCTTCTCAAGCCGCCACTCGATATTACCGCCGCGTACATCAGAAAAAAACTGACAGAAGAAGGGGCAAATCCTCATGAGATAGGCATTTTCTACGTCACTCCTTGTGCTGCCAAGATTGCGGCGATAAAGAGACCAATCGGAGAACCCCGAAGTGCCTTTGACGGTGTCATCAATATGGATTTCCTCTATAACCTTATCCACAGAAATCTTGTAAAGCAGAAAAATCGGAAGGATTGCACCGTACCGCCACCAAGGAGGCTTTCTTCTGCTGCAGTACTCTGGAGCCTGACCACTGGAGAGGCCCAGCAAATCCCGGGAAGAACCCTGGCAGTCGACGGTATTCATAATGTCATGGCGTTTCTGGAAAAGTTGGAAAACGAAGAGATCTCCGGGATAGATTTTCTTGAACTAAGAGCCTGCGATGAAGGCTGCGCCGGAGGGATCCTCGGCTCGGGAAACCGGTTCCTCACTGCGGAGCGGCTCCGCCATCGTGCCGAACAACTTTCGCCCGTATCGGATTATTGCGGGGAAGCCATCTCGGAAGAAATAGCCGATTTTTTGCGTGATACTATCAAGCTGGAAACCGTAGAACCCCGCTCCATCATGAAACTTGACGATGACGTGGCTAAGGCCATGGAAATCATGGATACCGCCACCCACATTTTAGAAGCACTGCCCATGGTCGACTGTGGTCTCTGCGGTTCACCTAACTGTGAAGCCTTTGCCCGTGACGTGGCTCAGGGAAAGGCAAGTCCTCAGCGTTGTGTCTTTCTTCAGAGACGTCAGGAAAACCTTGATCCCACTATGGTCAAAAAAAATCTTTCAACCTTGAAAAAGATCTGGGGAAGAGAGAAGGTGGAGTAGGCTTCTCTTTGTATAGTGTTCGGAATCCTGGTGGTTGCATGCTGTCTTTCCCGGAAAAATCCTTAAGTTTTCAGGATTGCTTGATCTTATGTATCTATATTCTTGTAATTGGCGGCAAGGAAAAAATTTAGATATTCCTAACCACCACGATTCCGAACACTACTTTCTCTTTGCGATTGGACTTTCTTCTCCTGCATGCCTATGTTTGTATAGAATAGCATAAGCCCAGAAAGGAGGTATCTATGGGACCCCTTCAATTAGTCCTTATCCGTCATGGTGAAAGCCAATGGAATAAAGAAAACAGGTTTACCGGTTGGGTCGATGTACCCTTATCGGAAAAGGGAAGAGAGGAGGCACAAGCGGGTGGCAGGTTATTGCGCGAGGAAGGCTTTGTCTTCGATAAGGCCTACACCTCCGTTCTGAAGCGTGCCATCAAGACCCTCTGGATCGTCCTCGAAGAGATGGATCTCATGTGGGTTCCCGTCGTTCGGGCATGGGAACTGAATGAGCGCCACTACGGGGGATTACAGGGGCTGAACAAATCGGAGACGGCAAAAAAGTATGGAGAAGAACAGGTTCTGATCTGGCGACGCAGTTATGACACCCCACCTCCCGAATTGACAAAAGAGAGCGAATACTACCCGGGAAGGGATCCTAAATATCGGGGCCTCTCGGAAGAACAGATACCCTTAACCGAAAGCCTCAAAATCACCATAGAGAGGGTCGTACCCTACTGGGAAAAGGTGATTGCCCCCGAACTGAAGGCGGGAAAGCGACTCTTGATAGCGGCCCATGGCAATAGTCTGCGAGCATTGGTAAAATACCTTGACGGTATTTCGAATGAAGAGATCACAAGACTCAACATTCCAACCGGAGTTCCGTTGGTCTACGAGCTGGATAAGGACTTAGCACCAATCCGTCACTACTATCTGGGAGACCAAGAGGCTATTCAGGCCAAAATGGCTGCAGTGGCAAATCAGGGCAAAAAATAATCACTTTGCGCCGTTTAACGCTTTTCTCCCTGGGCCTCCAGGCGACGTTGTCGTCGAAGTTCCAGTCCGAATAGGATGGTGCCGATAACAACAACGAAGATGTCGGAAACCGGAGTTGCAAGCCAAACCCCGGCAAGGCCGAGAACTCTGGGAAGAAGAAGGATAACGGGAATAAAAAAGAGACTCATTCTGCTCACAACCAGGAAAGCAGCGGGAATGCTTCGTCCTATGGCCTGAAAAAAGGTGATCACCAAAAGCATATAGCCGTAAACAGGGAAATCACACAAATAGAGGCGAATAACAGAAACTCCGGCTTCAAGAACATCGGAATCGATGATGAACCAGCCCAGAGGAACCCGCGGAAATAGCTGAATAAGCAGCCATATCACAAGGGTGATAATCGTAGAATAGAAGGAAAAAAGAGCGAAGGCCCTGGCAAGTCTTTTGTATGTGCCGGCTCCGTAATTCATACCGGCTAATGGTTGGAAACCTTGGCAAATTCCCCAAATCGGCACAAAAATGAAGTTGAGAATCTTAATAACCGCCCCGATGATGATCAGCTCCTGCTCCGTTCCATACGAGGCAACACTTTTTAGAACGAAAACGATCTGGATGACCGTCATGATCGGCAGGGCCATACCGGAAAAACCGACTCGAAGCATCTCAAATAGATGCCCGGTGAAAGCGATATGGCTTTTCCTTAACGTAATGGCCCCGTTTGCTTTGCCAAAATAGAAAAAACTAACGCAGCACATCACTCCCTGGCTAATCACGGTTGCGCTCGCAGCACCCGCGATCCCCCAGCCGAAAACTCCCAAAAAAAGCGCGTCGAGGATGATATTAAGGATGGTACCAGAAAGCATGATTCGCATGGCCTGCCTCATCCGTCCCTCGGCACGGATGAGAATATTGGCACTGGAAGCGAAATTGAAAAAAAAGGAGCCAAGTACCAGGATTCTGAGGTATATAACCCCAAGACGATGTATCTCTCCGGTCGCACCGAGAAAGGCAACAATCGATTCGGCCGCCAGGAGACCGAAAAGGATCATCGCGCCTGAAAGAATCAGATTGGCAAGCAGCAGATTGCCGAAAAGGGCATCGATCGTCTTCTGGTCCTTTCGACCGATTGCTCTGCTGAGCATGGAAGCGGCCCCGACACCGATGAGACTGAATATCCCGTTGTTGATTAGAGAAAAAGGATAGACAACGCCGACTGCTCCTAAGGCAGCGGGTCCGACCCACTGCCCCACAAAGATGCCGTCGACGAATTGATACAAACCGAGAGAGAGTAAACTCACAATGGCGGGAAAGGAGAGTCGGACAAAGAGTCTGCTTATTCCGCCGTTGAGAATACGGTCGCTGCTGTTCATCCAGGAAGCCTTGTGCGCCGTGTTCCAAGACCGGTAAACCGATCCTCGGCCTTGCTTACCGCGGCATCACCGCCGAGTACAACCAAATGCGAAGAATCAAGGGCCGAGAGAAGAGAGGCTGCCGCAAGAGAAACAGCCTCGACGGTAGAGGCACGCATGGTATCGCGTTTGCTCTGCCTTAGTCTGTCAGTCAAACCGTAGAGAATACGTCGGAAGCCAATCATGCTTTTCTCGCCTGGAGATTGGGGGCGGGTCTCTTTACCGACGAGGGTGATGATTGCCTTTTCAAGCTCGGCCTGATCCACCCCTTCTTCGGCAACGATGCGGAGTCCCTCGCGAAAGGCATCAACGGTTGAAAGGATATGGGGGTCTCGATAACTGGAGAGACCGAAAATGCCCTCAATACCGTTGGCAAAGGCTCCGGCACCGTATGCTCCACCTCTCATTCTGATCCTCTCCCAAAGAAAGGTCGTTTTCAGCAGCTGGGCAAGAATAAGCTGATGGCTATGGGCTGCCGAATCGATTGTCGCCGCAGGAAATACCAAGGCCACAAAGTTAACAGAAGCGGGAACGATAAGGGCCTCTTCACAACACGACGAGGCTTCTCCCATAAGGCTTGCCAGAGAAAGGTGGGGAGAAGTGAAAGCAGCAGCATCTCCCTGAGGAAAGGCCCCCAAGGCCTCCCTCATCAGCGCCTCCGCCTCGGGTAGAAAGGCCCCGTCAGCGGTTATATTGCACAAAAGGCGGTTTTTCACCAACAGTGAACTGCGGAGACGTTCCATGAATGATAGTGCCCCGGGGAATCCCGCCTCTCCTTTTTTCACGAGCCCGTCGAGAAAGAGAAGTTGCTCAACACCACGCCACAACTCGTTTGTTGCAAGCGAAGGTGAAAAGCCTGCGGCGGCCCGCATGGTGGCTACGCTGTTTCCGGAAGGAACGATATCAGAGACGACATCGTTGCGCATTTCCAGCAAAACATCTTTTAGCCGCTGCGTATCGGTAAGGACTCCCTGCAATAGAATGGAAACGGCAAGATTCAGAGCAAGACGGCCATTCTCTTCCAGCGCCTTGAGACGAAACACCAGGTAGTTGCGATAGACTCCGGCCTCACCGATTACAGGGCTCGACTCAAGAAAGGAATAGAATCCGCCGGTATCCTTGAAAAGGCGGTGAGCGACCTGATCGTAGCTCATATCGGGAAGTGCTGTATGAAGGAGCAGTCGGGTCAGCAGGGGCAGATAAAGCAGTTCCTCACGGCTGAGCCCGGCGAGATCAAAGACAAAATCGGCATAGAGAATCCCATTGGTGAAAAAGTTATGGGAAAAACATCGGACTCCTTCGAGAAGACCGTCAGAGGTCTCGATCCTATCTACCTCGGCAGGCACATCCTGCATGGAAAGGGTGGGAATGGTGGCCAGGGCCTCGGAGGAATCGGGTTTATCCTGGAAGGCGCGAAGACGACGATTCTTCTCTTCGATGGCGGCAAGGCCATCTTGATTTTTACCTTCCACCAAGGTATGAGCAAGCTCGTCGAGCTCTTGTTCAATCTTTGTCTCATGCTCGGCATCGGGGGTCACTATGACGGTCGCGCGATGGTTATTACTCAGAAATCGATCGCGGAGTAGATCTTCAAAAAAATGAGGATCCGCAGCAACCCGCTCCTTCAAGCGCTTCATAGGCACAGCAAAGGCAAGGGAGGTTCCCGGATCTTCGCCGTGTAACCACCCCCTGAAAAGCTTCCCCATGAGACGCAGGCCGAAGGGATAGCCACCCTTTATTTCCCGCTGCCGAAACTCCACCCGCGTCATAGCCCCTTCGACCGCTTCCCGGGATAATCCCTGGTCGACAAAGTTTTGGAAACACTTCGTTACAAGATCTTCCAGCGCCCCGGTTTGCCGGGGATCGATGCCCCGCAGGCCAACGGCGAAAATCAACTCTTTAAGATCCGTTTCAAGACCGCTAACAGGGGAGATATCTTCTCCAAGCCGGGAATCGACCATGGCCTTGTAAAGGGGGGACCCCACATGCCCGATCAGAATCTCCGAGAGAACCTCAAGAGCCAGTACCTCGTCGGGCTTCGATATCTCGCCGACAATCCAACTCAGAACAACAGAAGACCTGTTTGTATTTTCATCTCCGTCAGCCGGACTGGTAAAGGAAAACCGTCGGGGACCGTTCCAGCGGGGCTGCATCGGAATATCAGATGCCTTCTTCCCCATGGTAAACCGGGAAAGAAAACGATCCTGAAGGAACTCGAGCTGCTGCTCTGTATCGATATCGCCGTAGAGAAAAATCCGACAATTGGAAGGGTGATAGGCCCGGCGATGAAAATCGCGAAAGGCTTCGTAACTCAGCTTGGGAATCGATAAGGGATCTCCTCCGGAATCGTAGTGGTAGGGGGTATCGGGGAAAAGGGATCGGTAGGACCACTCCCCGACAATAGAATCGTGATTCGAATAGGCACCTTTCATCTCGTTGAAAACAATGCCGGTTACCCCGTAGCGCCCTTCTTCGTCGGCCTCGAGGCGATGGCCTTCCTGACGAAAAACATCCTCCGACAGGGTGGGAAAAAAGACCGCATCACCATAGACAGCCATCAAATTGAAATAATCTTTGGCCACAGGAGAGGCCGCAGGATAGACCGTCTTATCGGGATAGGTCATGGCATTGAGAAAGGTGTTCATGCTTCCCCGCATAAGGGCGAGAAAGGGGTCCTTCACAGGATAGCGTGCCGACCCGGAAAGCACAGAGTGTTCTATGATATGAGGAACTCCGGTATCGTCAAAAGGAGGCGTTTTAAAGGCAAAAGAAAAGAGATTCTCACTGTCGTCGCAGTTGAGGTGGTAAAGATCGAGACCTGTGGCATCATGGCAAAACCGGTAACCGGTTCCTCGGTACTCGCTTTGATCATCCACACCAATAAGAGTAAAACCGTGTAATGTGTCGCCTACATGTAATGTTTTCATTGCTCCTCCAGTATAAGCCTATTCTCTTTTCATGGACAATCCGATCCTACGCCTCTCAAGATCGACGGAAATAACCTTGACCTGTACCTGCTGCTTGAGCCGGACTACTTCCGCAGGATCCTTTACAAAATGATCGGCGAGATGGCTGATATGAACAAGACCATCCTGATGAACGCCAATATCGACAAAGGCGCCGAAGGAGGTAATGTTGGTAACAATACCGGGAAGAACCATCCCCTCCCGAAGGTCCTCGGGGCTTCTAACGCCTTCGTCAAACGAGAAAAGCTCAAAGGGGCTTCTCGGATCCCGGCCAGGCTTTTCGAGCTCGGCCATGATATCACGCAGAGTGGCCATCCCGGTATGTTCATCCATATAGGAAGTAAGGTCGATAGTCGATCGTGCCTTATTGTCGTCACCAATCAAATCGCCAACGGAGACTCCGACAGTGGCGGCCATCTTTTCAACCAAGGCGTAACGCTCGGGGTGAACGGCAGATGCGTCCAAAGGATTATTCGCTCCCCGAATTCGAAGGAAGCCGGCGGCCTGCTCGTATGCCTTCGGGCCGAGACCCGGGACCGAAAGCAGCTGACTGCGACTTTGAAAGGGACCGTTGCCGTTGCGGAAGGCGATGAGAGAGGATGCAAGCTTTTCTCCGATCCCACTGACATAGGATAATAGCCGTACCGAAGCGCTGTTCAGCTCGACTCCGACGTTATTTACACAGCTCTCTACGGTTTGATCCAGGGCCTTTTTCAGTGCCTTCTGATCGACATCGTGCTGATACTGGCCGACCCCGATCGATTTGGGATCGATCTTCACCAATTCGGCGAGGGGATCCTGCAAGCGCCGTCCGATGGAGACTGCTCCCCGGACCGTGACATCCTGGTCAGGAAATTCTTCCCTTGCAAGGGGCGAGGCGCTGTAAACCGATGCACCGCTCTCATCCACACTCACCACGCTAACGGAAGCCGGAAGCCCGGCCTCCTTCAGAAAGTCGACGCTCTCACGGCCGCCGGTCCCGTTGCCCACAGCCACGGCCTCGATATCGTACTGCGCAATCAACTCAAGAACTCTGCGGGCAGCCCCCGCCTTTTGATTCTGAGGTGGTAAGGGGTAGATGACATCATGCTCCAAGAGCTCTCCTCCTGCGGAGATCACCGCAAGCTTACATCCCGTTCGAAGGCCGGGATCAAGGGCCAAAACGGACCGGGGACCAAGAGGAGGCTGGAGCAAAAGCTCCCGCAGATTTTCTCCGAAACGAAGGATCGACTCCTCTTCGGCCCGGGCCACCAAAACTGATTTTAATTCGGTTTCCATAGAAGGGGCCAAAAGTCTGGAGTAGGCATCCTCGGCCGCCGAAGAAACCTGTTTTGCAGCCTCTCCGTGCAACGGGGTATGAGGCCCTTCCGAGGCTTCAAGGGAAGATGGGACGCCCCCTACCCGCATGGAAAGATGCTTAACAGAAAGAAGGGCCTCCTCTTCGGAAGGCAGGAGGTGCCAACGTAAAAAGCCCAAGGCTGCGCCACGGCGAACAGCAAGGACCCTGTGTCCGGCAACGCCCTTCACAGCTTCGTTCCAGTCGAAATAGTCACGAAACCGTGCAGAACCTTTCGGATCTTCCTCGCACCTCTTCTTCACGGAGATAGCAGAAAACATGGCCTTTCGAGCAAAAAGCTCACGAAGGCAAGCCCTCACCGCCGCCGACTCCGAGATAGTCTCGGCAATGATATCCCGGGCACCTCCGAGAGCATCCCCGACACTCGTAATACCCTTATCCGGATCAATAAAATCGGCGGCAGCAGCATCTACATCATCACAGCGTCCGGAAACAAGAAGCTCCGCAAGAGGTTCAAGCCCGGCTTCCCTGGCCGTTGAGGCTCGAGTCTTCCGTTTGGGACGGAAAGGAAGGTAGAGATCCTCAAGCTCGGAAAGGGTCGTTGCCTGGCAAAGAGCCTTCTCCAAGTCGGCGCTTAAAAGATCGCGCTCTTTCAAACTGTCAAGAATAGACTCCCGCCGTTTCCAGAGCGCCGCTGTCTTTTCCTTTGCCTCGAGTATCCCTCTGATCTCCTCCTCATCAAGTTCGCCCGTTGCCTCTTTGCGATAACGGGCAATGAAAGGAACCGTCGCTCCCGAAGCCGAGAGTTCAATAACGGCCCGAACTCCTCGCTCCGGCAGCCCTGTTTCGAGAGTCACGGCCCGTATCAACGCATCGTCCATCTGCCTCCTCCTTAAGACACAATCCAGCGACAATAGGAGAGTAGCATAGCCTCTGGGGAGAAAACAGGGAAGAGCCGATCTGTATAAAGTAATTTTGTAGTGTTCCGAATCCTGGTGGTATCCATACCCTTTTGCCGGTAAAATCCTTATTTTTATGTCGGCACCGATTTTTTTCCATAGTTTTGCTTTCAATTGACTGCGAGGAAACGAATTGTGGCCCTTTAACCACCAGGATTCGGAACAGTAGACACCTATCACATCCCCCCCCAATAGGATAGAATCAGCCCATGCAAAGAGAGATGATCCTCTTTCGGTCCCGTCTCAACAGGGCCATACGGAATTTTTTCGAATCGAAAGGCTTTCTTGAAGTTGAAACCCCGCAGCTTTCTCCGACAGTCATTCCCGAGGCCCATATCGAACTTTTCGCCACCCGATTTTTCAGCGACAGGTTCGGGGAACGGGAACTCTACCTCCTGCCGAGCCCCGAACTTCACATGAAGCGGCTCATTGCCGAGGGATCGGGAAGTATTTTCCAAATCTGTAAGAGTTTTCGAAATGATGAGCAGATGAGCAGTTACCACAATCCTGAATTTTCCATGCTGGAGTGGTATACGGTTCCGGGAAGCAGCGAAGAAAATATTGCCATGACCGAAGAACTCTTTTCCTGTTTGGGCGAAACGCTCCACAGAGACGGTGAATACCTGAGCCCCCCTTTTCGTAGGATGACCATGGCGGAGGCTTTCGACCGTTTTGCAGGTATCGATCTCGAGAAAGGGCTCAGCCTTTCCGGCCTGAGAAAACAGGCACAAGCCGCGGGTATCGATCTCAGAGACAAACAAGAAAGCTGGGAAGAGCTCTTTCACCGCATCTTCCTCACGCAGGTTGAGCCGGAACTTCCGGCCGATCGCCCCCTCGTCCTGGAACGCTACCCTGCGGCGGTCGAGGCCCTTGCCGAAAGGATTCCGGGAACAGGCTGGCTCGACCGCTGGGAATTGTACGTCAAGGGAACAGAGCTGGCCAACTGTTATGCCGAAGAGCGTTCGCAAAAGCGGGTGAAAAGTTTCTTTCACAGCCAATCCGCCCAGAAAGCGCAATCGAGCCGTGTGGTGCCGGATATTGATCCGGGGTATCCACAAATCTTTCAAAACTTTCCGAAGTGCAGTGGGGTGGCCCTGGGAATGGATCGTCTGGCCATGCTTTTTTCAGGAGCAGCCACCATAGAGGGGGTGATTTTGTTTCCTTTTTCTGATATGCTTCGCTAAACTGAATATATTGGCCTTAAGGCCGTCAGCATGAAACTCATTAACATCGAGGTAAAGATAGATGATAAAAGCTGGATCAATCGATAAAGGAACCGCACTGCTGATCAAGGGGACACCCTATGTCGTTGTCGAGCGGGAATTCGTCAATCCCGGAAAGGGATCGGCCTTTGTACGACTCAAGCTAAAAAGCCCCTCCACAGGGCAGGTTCTGAGAGAGACCTACAAGACACAGGATTCGGTGGAGGATATCGTTGTTTCCGATAAGGATTGTCAGTATCTCTATGCCGATAATGATGCCTATCATTTCATGGATCTGGAAACCTATGACCAGTTCGAAGTACCCATGCAGGGCTTCGAGGATTACAAGCTTCTGATGAAGGACGGCGAAACCTACAACATCGTCTTTTGGGAAGACAAGCCCCTGGATATCAAGATTCCCTTTAAGGTGGTCTACGAGGTAACAGAGGCCCAGGAAGCGGTAAAGGGTGATACCGTCACCGGAGCAACGAAGATGGTAACTGTTGAGACGGGACTTCAGGTTAAGGTTCCGATTTTCATTAAGCAGGGCGAACGGATCATGATCAATACGGAAACGAAAGAGTATGTCGAACGGGTCAACCAGTAACCTGTTACGATTTTACTCACACAAGGAGGTCGCGTTCCGCTATAACGGATGCGGCCTCTCCTTTTTTCTCAGCCACGGCTTGTTCAGCAGCTATACAATAGATGCCGGCTCCTCCCTCCTCTTAAAACTTATTGCGCAAAATAAAGTTGCAGAGGGGAAGCGATCGCTTATCGACATTGGCTGCGGAGCAGGAGTCATCGGGCTTAGCATCAAAAAGCGGCATCCGGAAATTGACGCCACGCTGCAGGATCGCGACGCCCTTGCCGTTGCATTTTCACAGGCCGCCGCCCGGCGAAACGGGCTGTTGTCCAAAGGGACCGAAGAGTCTCCAAATTTGAGATTTGCAGGGGCTCTGGCCTTCGAAGGCCAGGAAGGACGCCAATTCGATCTCATCGTGTCGAACTGGCCGGCAAAGGCCGGTATTCCGGTGCTGAAAGAGTTCTTTTTTCTTGCCGCCGCTTCAGCGACAGAGAAGGGAGAGCTGGCTGTGGTAGTGGTACGCCCCCTCAAGGAACAGGCACTCGCTTTCGCCATAGAGGCAGGCTGGAACGTCAAGGTTACTGAAACCACGGCAAATCACTGTGCTTTTCTTGCCTCTCTGTCCGCGGAAGCCCCAAAGCAGCATAGCCCCTCCTTTTCTCTTTCTCCCTACCTCCGGGGAATCTTCAAAGGCAAAGGCTACCGATTGGAAAGCGTTTACGATCTCCCGGGGTTCGACACCTTGGCATTTCACCACATGTTGTTCGCCTCGGAAGTAGCCAAAGTCGTTACGTGTCTGGTTCCCGAGCAGGGAACAACACTTATACGAAATCCTGGCCAGGGACATATTCCACTTATTCTTGCAGCAGAAGCAAAAAAACAGGAACGAAAGCTGTCCCTCCCCATTCGGCTTGCCTCAAGAGACCGATTACAGCTTTTGACAAGCGGCAGGAACCTGCAGAAAGCCGGGATACCGCATATCATCGAGCACGATGCCTCTCCAATCTTGGACACAGCGAATGAAGAAACAAAGGCGTCTCTGGCCATCATGGATATCGACTATGTTCCCGGCAGTGATATTTGCAAAGAGTCTTGGCTCTGGGCCGATCAACAGTTGTTGCCAACAGGCCTCGTCCTATTTCTCGGCAAGAGTGCTCTTATAGGCCGAATAGCAGATGGGGCCCAGGGGTTCTCCCTTATTCATACGAAAAAATACAAAGGGTATCGCCTTTTGCTTTTCTCGAAGAATTGATAGCCATTATCTATTGTTTTTGTACATTTCATGCTATATTCGTATACATGAGGATAACAACCAAAGGCCGCTACGCAATCCGGGCGGTTCTTCGGCTGGCACAAGCAGAAGAGCACCGCCCTATTCCTATACGCATTCTCGCCGCACAGGAAGGGATTTCTCCGGAATTTCTTGAACAGATTTTCTTTCGGCTTAGGAAAAGTGGTATCATTAATTCAACGAGGGGGCCAGGTGGCGGTTTTCGGCTCGTGAAAGAGGTTGACGGACTCACCCTCATGGAAATATTCGATGCTGTGGAAGAGGGTTTCTTTCTCTCCCCCTGTACTCAGGATGGTGAACACTGCGACAGAGAAGAACGCTGTCTGGTCCATGGTCTTTGGGAACATACCTACGAAATGCTACGATCCTATTTTGGTGCCATCACGATTGCCGATGTGATGGCAAATCGTTATCCCCATCTTTAAGGTGAAGGTCCAGTTGAGGAAAGGGGATCTCTATTCCCTTGGTTTTACATGCCTTCCAAATCTCCATATTGATCCAGTGATGGGCGGCATATTTATCGTGTACGTCTCTTATCCAGGTAAAGACGGCAAAATTGATACTTGAACTCCCGAACTCCTTCAGCCTGACGGCAGGAGCTTTATCCTTTCTTCGAAAAGGACAGGGGATTGTGGCCGATTCGAGCATCTCAACGACCCGTTCCACATCCGAACGATAGGAAACACCAATATCGTTCCGTATTAAAACACTCTTGTCGTCATAGGTATTGTTATAGACGGTATTGGAAACCAGTTGACTATTGGGAACAATAATAGTCTCGTTCATGAGTGTGCTGATGACCGTAGAGATAATACGAATCTGAACGACCGATCCCTCGTTTCCCTCTACGATAATGAAATCCCCCTCTTTTATCGGTCTGGTGATGATGATCACAACACCGGCAAAAAAATTGGCAACTACATTTTGCAGGCCGAAACCAAGGCCGAGACCGAGCACACCGAAGATGACGGTCAGGGCCGACAGGTTAATACCGATGACCGAAAGGCCAATCAGCAAAACGATAAACATGACCGAGTAGCGCAATAGATTTGCAAGAGAGAACTGTTTTGCTTCATCAATACCGATGCGGCGCAGGAAGGATTGATTCATCATTCCTTTCGAAATTCTTCCCGCCCAGCTGGCAAGATAGAACACAGGGATCGTAAGGATGATGGTAACAAAGCTGATGCTGGTGTCTCCCGACTTGATCAGCGGTTGATTTAGTGCACTGTAGAAAAGTCGCCAGTATTCGAAGAGCTTGGCACCAAAAAGCCTGCTGATAAGGCCGATAATGAGAAAAAGGTAGATAAGACGCAGGATCAGACGGTACCAGTGACCAATCTTTTCTTTCATCTCGTCTTGTATCTTCAGTGTGAAAAGAAGTTTCCTTCCGCCGCGTAGCAAGAGGCGGTAGATAACAAATGCACAGACAAGGGGAAGGACAAAGGCGAGCAGAAGGTGCAATGGGGTAAAGGGAAACGATATGGCGCCAAGGGCAAGGGGCTTATTGAAAAAAGCGATAAGCAGGTCAGGCAAGATCAACTTCCTTCTGTTTATGTTTTCCTTCAAGGAGATCATACATGGTTTCGGGGTTTTCTTCAAATTCGAAAAAACGCTTTATACGAGCGAAAACCTGGTGGTTCTCCATAAAGGCATCCACGATCTCCGGATCAAATTGTTTGCCGCGTTCCCCTGCGATAATCTCCACGGCCTTTTCGTGGCTATAGGCCTCTTTGTAGGGACGTTTGCTGGTAAGAGCATCGTAGACATCGGCGATGGAAACAATTCTTGCCGAAAGAGGGATACCCTCCCCACTAAGTCCCTCCGGATAGCCACTGCCATCCCAGCGTTCATGATGATAGTAGGCAATCTCTTTACCCATGGTGAGAAAACTGGTCTTTGTAAGCTGTTTATCAACAACCTCCAAAGCCTCGCCTCCAAGCCTGGAATGAGCCTTAATCTGTTCATACTCATCCGGGTTAAAGCGTCCGGGTTTCAGCAGGATGGAATCGGAAATTCCCACCTTCCCGACATCGTGAAGAATGGAAGAAAGCGAAAGATCTTCAAGATAGTCGTCGGTTATATAGGCCGCATATTTGGGCAGTCTTCGAAGGGTTTGGGCCATGATTCTCGTAAATTCGCGAATACGCTCAAGATGAGCACCGGTATCTTTGTCTCGGTATTCGGTAAGCTTGGCAAAGCCGATGATGGCTGCCGACTGGGTGTCTTTGAGCTCATGAAGGGAATCCCTTAGTTTCTGCTCCAGATGAACACGCTCGGTCAAATCTTTTTCGGCCATGGAATAGGCGATAACGGTTCCCGTCGAATCTACAATGGAAGTGAAACTTGCATAGGTGTAGATGACCGCTCCATCTTTCCGACGACGTTTCACCTCGCTCTCAACATAACTCCCTTCATTATACTGAATCAGGGCAACCAGCTTTGCAAAGGCGTCGTTGCCCCGATCGACCCTAAGCAAATCGTCGTAATGTTGGCCGACCATCTCTTCCCAATGGTAGCCGTAGGTTCGTTCTGCGGCGGTATTGAGATTAAGAATGGTTCCTTCGGGGTCAAAAATGATGATTCCGGAAAGGATGGTATCAAAGAGAATGGTAAAATTTCGTTCCGATATCTTGAGCCTGGATTCAAGATTCCGAAGATAGGTGACATCTTTCCATTGAGTGGCATAGCCGGTCACGTTTCCCGACTGGTCCTTGATGATCCAGCTGGTATCAAGTACCCGTTTGATTGCACGATTGTTGTTATAGAGGTGAGTCTCCAGATTAAAAACCGTCCCAGCCTCAAGCAATCTGCGCTGCTTATCCTCAAGTTCATCCTGGTAAACGTACACCTCGCGCAAATCGGAAGGTGCGTCTTCTTCGTGGTACTCAAGAAGCTCGGCAAAAGCGGGATTTGAGGTTTCGACCCGGCCGTTCATGCGTGCGGTAAACATTGCATCACCGATCGTTCGAAAGAGTTGCTCATACTCCTGCTCCACCGCTTGATTGTTGCTGCCGTCGACCAGTTCTCTCAGGATAATCAAAAAATAAAAGCCGTTGTCCGTGGTAAGGCGTGTACTTTTAACACTGAAACCGCGCGTAGGTTCGTCGAACCGAAATCCTGTACCCGAAAGATGAACACTAAAAGAGGTCTCTTCAGGATGTTCCAAACCGATATTCTTAAGAAACGAATGATGCCCCGAAAGAATTTCGTCGGCACGAAGGCCAAACATTCTCGAAAAAACATCGTTAAAAAAAAGAAGTTCACTCTTCTCGTCAATGATGAGGATTCCGTCGGAAACTTCTTCAATTATGCTCAGCAGTACCGTATCCACTCCAACAGTTATACACCTTCGTGCCTGACGGGTCAAATAGTTCCGGGAAACGACGCGGCAGGGGAAAAGGGCTTGCCAGATCGATAGCAGCCTGCGAGAATAAAAGAAGCCATGAAGAAAGAAATCGCCTATATCGCAATTGAAATAGAAAACACCACGCTTACCCGCTGTATGGATTTAAAGGATGGTAAGCAGTCTCATACCCTGCAGTTGACAACGATGGTCGACAATCAGAGGAGAGCACTCGTCACCATCTTTCTGTGCGAAGGGTCCACGAAGCAGCTTCTGAAACAGTTTGATTTGACCCATCTTCGGCCGAAGCCGGCAGGCCCCCCCCGCTTCTTTCTCACC
Organism: Sediminispirochaeta bajacaliforniensis DSM 16054; assembly: GCF_000378205.1. Taxonomy (NCBI): domain Bacteria; kingdom Pseudomonadati; phylum Spirochaetota; class Spirochaetia; order Spirochaetales; family Spirochaetaceae; genus Sediminispirochaeta; species Sediminispirochaeta bajacaliforniensis. The sequence continues at coordinate 16,848 of NZ_KB899426.1, forward strand.
TGCCTGTACGACGGCGATAGCCTGCTCACTATTCGGCTCAAGGTGGACGGGAAAGAGTATGCCGCAGAACGCGTCGACCTAAGCCGCTTTATCAGGCGGAAACGACCGATGCTTCTGCTGATTCCGGTGTTCCTGCTGCTTGCGGCTGCTGCGGTATTGCTTATTCCCCGAACGTGTACCACCCGGAAGAATAAGGACCGTACGGTAACGGCATCCGTTTCTGCAGAAGAAAGCAGACACAGCGAGAAATCCTCTCCGGCGGCAACGGGGAAGATGACGCAAGAATCTTCAGAGACTATCGAAACACAGCAAAGCCCTGCAAAACCATCGCCTCAAGCTTCATCCCCCCCCCCTACTTCGCCCCCGCAGGAGCAGCCTCAGGAGCAAAGAAAGATAGCCGAGCAGGAGCCAACGGCCCCGGTAACGGCTTCCGCACTTCGGTCCGTCGAACAAAGACTCGTCATTTATTTTCATCCCAACGATTCGAAGCTCACCGCCGAGGCCCAAACCCAGCTCCGCGTCTTCGGCCGGCAACTCAGGGAGTGGAACAGTATCGATGTCGTGAGTATCGAAGGTCACTGCGCTCTGCTTGGCACCGAAAAGGGGAGGATAGAGCTCTCGCGGGAACGTGCCGAAAAGAGTGCCGCCTTTCTCGAAACGATCGGGATCCCCGCGCAAGAAGTTTCCTCGCAATGGTTTGCCGGCGAAAGGCCCGCCACCCGGGACCCTGACAAACAGGAGCTGAACCGACGGGTTGAAATTTCGGCGAAAGGGAAAGAAGAGCGGCAATAGCCGAAGCTTAATCCTCGACGGGATAGGGCCAGAGTCTATTGTCAGGACCGGGAAGCAATGCCTCTCTCTCCTCCACCCGGAGAACCGGATCAAGGGGAATAGAAACCTTTCCTCCGCCGCCGGGCAGGTCAACGGCATAGACCGGTGTGGCGAGCCCCGACATGCACTGCCGCAATGAGCGCATAATCGACACGCCTTTGAGGATCGGGGCCCGGAGATGCGATGTGCCGGCCGCAAGGTCCCCCTGAAACAGGTAGTAGGGAATAACCCTGGCGGCAAGCAAAACCCCGCTCAGGGCCTTCAGGGTTTCACGGTCATCATTCACCCCACGCAGCAAAACCGACTGATTGAGAATCGGGATTCCTGAATCCGCAAGCCTCGCAAGGGCCTCGACAGCCGGAGGAGAGATTTCATCGGGATGGTTAAACTGGCACACGACGAAAAGCGGTGCCCTGCGACCAAATTCCCGGGCCAACACAGGCGTTATCCGTGAGGGAAGCACCGCCGGCATCCTCGTACCGATACGAAGGATGAGATCGGGCCTGTGCTTACGAAAAAGATCGATAAGCCGAAAAAGGGTTCCATCGGGAAGCATCAGGGGATCACCACCGGAGAGAAGGAGTTCCCGGATCTCCGGCCGTTTTTCAAGATAACAGGCGGCATCCTGGGCCGCCTCAAAAAGCGAACGCCGGTCCTTTCGATTCTTTACCTCACGGTCTCCCTGACCAGCGCCACCGGTAAAATGGCGACGAAAGCAGTGTCGACAATAGAGGGCACAGCGATCGGAGGCCAAAAAAAGGGCCCTGTCTTCGTAACGATGGATCAAACGGGGAAGCGGGCTATACTCCTGTTCACAAAGGGGATCGGCAGACTCATAGGAAAGAAAGCGGAACTCCTCTTTCCTGGGAATAGCCTGCCGACGCAGGGGTGATGCCGGATCATCGCCCATAAGGGACAGATAGTGTCGTGTCAGGGCAAAGGGAAGGCGCCGCTCCTCTTCGGAGTCAAACCAGGCCCGTTCCTCATCCTCAAGATGAAGGAACCTCTCCAGCTCATCCAGATTCGTTACCCGCTCTTTCAGTTCCCGTTGCCAGCTCTCCATGTTTCCTTTGTACCATGGAACTGTCCTCATCGGGAAGTGATTGACGCAAGGAGGAGGGCAGACTAAGCTCTATCCATTCCATAATACACCAAAAAGGCAAGGAGCGATGATGAAGAAAAAAGAGGGAATGAGACAGTACTACGGTATAACCTTTTTGATCGGCCTTGGTTTCTTTACCATGGGACTTATGGATCCGCTGTACGATACCTATGTTCCAATGTTCCTATCCAACTTTATCTCCATGGACAGCATCGTCGGCACCGTCATGGGACTCGACAACCTTTTCGCTCTCTTGCTTATCCCTATTGTTTCGGCCCTCTCGGATAGAACGCGGACCCCTATTGGAAGAAGAATGCCATATATCATCGTCACGCTTCCTGCAACGGCGCTCTTTTTCGGCCTCCTCCCCTACTCCGCTCTTACCAGTTTGGTGGCGCTGATTCTGGCCATCTTTTTCCTCAACCTTTTCAAACAAGCCGCCAGGGGGCCGGTGGTGGCCCTTATGCCGGATATGATTCCCGGTGAATATCGCTCGGAGGCGAACGGTGTTATTAATACCATGGGGGGAATTGCGGCCATCGTCGGCACCGTTGGACTGGCAAAGCTCTACGATCTGAACGTTACACTTCCCTTGTTCGGAGCAACGATACGGCCAGGCGGAGCAGGGAGCTACATAGGAACCCTTCCCTTTCTGCTTTCCGCCCTTTTGGTTCTCCTTGCGGTCCTTCTGCTTTTCCTTTTTGTCAAGGAAAAGCAGGTTGCCCAGGAACACGAGCAGGAAGAGAAAGTCCCGATATGGAAAAGCTTGCACATGATCATCGGGGCACAAGATAAGAGTGCCCTTTTCATCCTTGTCAGCCTTCTGCTCTGGTTTATCGGTTACCAGGGGGTGCTTCCCTGGATCGGCATCTATTCCCGTGAATTCCTCGGCCTGAAGCCGGGGACGGCGGCCCTTTCTGCCGGGATGGTGGGAATCGCCTATGCTATCTTCGCCATTCCCTCGGGGATTCTGGCTCATCGAATAGGCAGGAAACGAGCAATACGGGGATCCCTCTTCTCCCTCACCCTCGTTACGGTATTACTTTTCTTTCATCATCCCGTGGCATCCGGAATCCTCGGCTTAACAGGCATGCCGCTGGTACTTAGTTTCTGGCTGCTGCTTTTTCTTTTCGGCATATTTTGGGTCACGGTGGTTACCAACAGCTTTCCGATGCTCTGGCAGATGGCGTCATACGGAACCATGGGAATATACACCGGGCTCTATTATTTTTTCTCGCAATCCGCCGGTATCATCGCACCGGGATTTTCCGGTGCGATGAGGGACCTCTTTGGAGATCGCAGCATGTTTCTTACCGCTTCCTGCTGCATGTTTGCCGCTTTTCTTGTAATGGGGCTGGTACGAAAAGGTGAGGCGGAAGAGTAGCCGTCCATACACGAAAAAGGGCTGCCTTTTGCCTGGCAGCCCCATTTACCGGTATGATGCATGATATCATGCTATTCGGTGACGGTTTTTGTGACCCGGACCTGGCTGATGTAGCTTTCCTTAAAAGGTTCCACATCCTTAACCCAGCGCAGAAATTTTTCCGCTTCTTCCTTCCCGGCATAGGGGCCTAGGCGGAGACGATAATACTCTCTGCCGTCGACCTCCTTTGTGGTAAGACGCCCGGTAAACCCCTTATCTGCAAGAAGCTTGTTCGCTTCCTCGGCCCCGCTTCTGCTTTGGAAAGATCCCGCCTGGATCCAATACTCCAAGACCGATACGGTACGCCGAACCGGTGTCGGTGTCCGGGGCGGCTCACTTCGAGGGGCAGTGGAAGGAGGAGTAGAAACCGATTCACTCTGCCTTTTGGGAGCGGGAGTAAGTACTGGTTCGGGGCTTTTGCCCGTCCCGGCATCAACAGAAACTGTCGATGAGTCCTTTTCCCCATACACAATGACAAACTCATCACTGCCGTCTCCGGCCTTCTCATCGCCGGAGGCCTCAGGAGGCGCCTCTTCCAAACCAGGATACTCGGAGTCATCACTTCGTACCCATTCAATCGGATCCTTTATCGGGCCAGCCGCCGAAGAGGCCGCTTCGGCGGAACCGTCGCCTGCGGCAACGGGAACATCATTCCCCTTCGGGAAAAACCAGATAAATCCGGTCCCCACCAACACCAGGAGAAAGAGCGTCACCGAAAAAAGTATCCACACTATCTTCTTTTGTTCCATCGTTATTCCTGCCTGCTTCATCCCTTCAACAAATTCGCCTCGATTCGAAGGACTTTTTTCCGCAAATGCCGTATCGAACCGACATTGTATATAGTATAAGTATCGACATCTTTTCTCAGTCGTTTAGCATCAATACTTTTTTGAGCGGAAAAGCGTTGAAGAATTCGCTGCGGGGGGAGGGCATCCCGCCGCAGGGCCCGAAAGAAACGGAGCGGCATCGGAGCGGAAACAAACAGGATCGCGTCGCAGAGCTTATCCAAACCCATCTTTTCAAGAATGGCAGCATTGACGATCACCTTCCCCCCAATCCCGACGTCGTCGATCCGCCGCCGGACCTCACGTACCATTTCGGGGTGCACGATAGCCTCCAGTCGGGCCAGGGCCTCATCATCACCGAAAACCCGCGCGCCCAGACGACGTCGATCGATGCCGTCCTTTCCATCCCCGACATCAGAACCAAAGGCCGCAACAACATCCGCGGCCCTGGCCGCAAGGGCGCCGTGACCAAGATCATCTACATCGATGACAATCCAACCCCTTTCGGCAAGCAGGGAGGCAACAAGATCCTTTCCAGCGCAGTAGCGACCGGTGAGACCAAGGACCATCAATGGAGATCTCCCCAGCTTCCCCCCCGCTCAATACTTACCGTCAAGGGAACCGAAAGCTTCACCGCCGACTCCATCTCCTCTTTCAGCAGCCTTTCCATACGGTCGGCCTCATCAAAGGGAACCTCGAACAGCAGCTCATCATGAATCTGCAGGACCATCTTGCTTTTCAATCCCTCAGAGGCCATTCGCTTACTAACGGCAAGCATGGCCAGCTTCACGATATCGGCGGCAGTGCCCTGAATCGGCGTGTTGACGGCAATGCGCTCGGCCCCCGCCTTCTCCGTCTTGTTTCTACTGTTGATGGCGGGGATGGAACGCTCTCTGCCGAGAAGGGTTTTGCTCACCCCGCTCTGCTCTGTCTCCTGCACCACCTTTCTCATGAAGCTCTGGATCCTGAAATAACGGCGAAAATAGGCGGAGATAAAGGAATCGGCCCTGCTTCGGGATATTCCCAATTCACGGCTCAGCCGAAAGGCGGACATGCCGTACATCACACCGAAATTAATGGTCTTGGCAATCCGACGCTGCTCGGAGCTGACATCCGCTTCCGACACATCGAAAATAAGGGAAGCCGTACGCCGGTGAACATCCCCTCCGCTGCGAAATGCCTGGGAAAGCTCGGGATCCTCGGACAAATGGGCAAGGACCACCAGCTCGATCTGACTGTAGTCTGCGGATATGAAGAGGTGTCCTTCGGCAGGGACAAAGGCAGAACGAATCCTTCGCCCCTCCTCATCCCGGATGGGGATATTCTGGAGATTGGGATCCTTACTGGAAAGACGCCCGGTAGCGGTCCCGGTCTGGATCAGCTGGGTATGGATCCTGCCAGTTTCCGGGTTGACCAGTTTGGGCAGGGCGTCGACATAGGTGGATTTGAGTTTTGCCAGGCTGCGGTGACGAAGGACCAGCAAAGGAACAACGTCTTCCCTGGCAAGCTCCTCCAGCACGGAGATATCGGTCGAATAGCCGGTTTTGGTTTTCTTTATCGGGGTGAGCTTCCGCTCCTCGAAGAGAACCTGCTGAAGCTGCTTTGTCGAGTTGATATTGAAACTGTGACCGCAGGCCTGCCAGATATCATCCTCGATCGTTCCAAGATCCTTTTCAAGCTCCCGGCCATAGGCCTCCAGGCGGTCGGAAAGCAGGGTAATGCCGGCACATTCCATCTCCGCAAGGATGGGTACAAGGGGCATCTCAAGCTCGAAAAAAAGCTTTTCGAGACCCCGCTCCTTCAGCTGGCGACGAAAAAGTTCATAGAAGCGAAAGGTGATGTCGGCATCCTCGGCCGCATAGCGGGTTGCAGTCTCCGCGGAGATGTCCTGGAACAGTCCGTCCTTCGGCACCACATCCTTAAATGAGATGGTCTTATAGCCTAAGAGTGAAGCGGCAAGGGGATCCATACCATAGCTGTTGGCTGTGGTATCGAGCAGCCATGCGGCGACCATGGTATCGAAGGCAAGGTTCTTCGTAACCACTCCCCAGCGACGCAGGACCTTGTAATCGTACTTGAAATTATGTCCGATAATGCGGACCGAAGGGCTTGAGGTGAGGCGCACAAGGCGCTCACGCACGGCATCATCGTCGAATTTCCGCTGGCCCTCCGCAATAAGGGGCAAATAGGCAGCCTGTTTCGGGCTAACGGCCAGTGAAAAGCCGACAGGATTGGCCAGCATGGCATCCAGGCTGTCGGTTTCTATATCAAGCGCACAAGCACCAGCGGTGAGAGCCTTTTCGATCCATCGGTCAAGACCTTCGAGATCATCAATCTGCTCATAACGCCCCTCTCCGAGAAGCTCATCGGAAACGGCGGAAGCCTCGGCACGTTTTTCACGCTGCCGGGAAAGCTGCTTTTCACTTATCTTAGCCCCTTTCGCCTGCTCGGCAAGGCTCTTGGCACCGTAGCGTAAAAGCAGGGGGACAGCGGCCTCACGGTTAAGTTCACCCACCGGAGTAGGAGCCTCAGGCGGAAGGGAAACATCTTTTTTCAGGATGATAAGGGAGCGGCTGAGAAAGGCATCCTCCCGGGAGGCCTCGAGCTTTGTCCGCTCTCCCGTGCTGCATGCATTGAGGTTTTCATACACCCCGTCGAGATCACCGAATTTCGTTAAAAGCTTGGAGGCGGTCTTGGGGCCGATCCCCTTGACCCCGGGAACATTATCGGCCTGATCGCCGGTGAGGGAAAGATAATCGACGATCTGATCAGCCTCGACCCCCCACTGATCGAAGACATCGTCCCTGCCGATGAGCTGATAGCCCCCCTTTTCGGGACGCAGCATACGGATCTCTCCCCCGAGAAGCTGCAAAAGATCCTTGTCGCCGGTCACAATGACACAGGGACAATCCTTTTTTCTGCACCGCTCGGCCATGGTGGCGATGATATCGTCGGCCTCTACACCATCTTTTCGCAAGACGGTCATTCCCATGGCACCGAGGATTTCCTCGATCATCGGGACCTGGGCGTGTAATTCCTCGGGGGCCTTTTCCCTATTCGCCTTATACTCGGGATACATCTCATGCCGAAAGGTCGGAACCCTCGAGTCGAGCACGACGGCGAGTGCGCCGGGACGGTATTCATCAAGGATTGAAAAAAGGGTCCGGAAAAATCCGAAAAGGGCCGAGACATTCGTCCCGTCGGGAGCACTGAGATGCCTTCCCATGAAGGCAAAATAGGAACGGTAAATAATACTATAGCCGTCAAGCAGATAGAGTGTGGTTGTTTCTTCCGATCTTTTCATCCGGTCATGTCGAAGCGACTCGGTTCGTCTACCCGGGGAAACGCAGGAGGTCTGAACGGCATGGCATGGAGAGAAGCAATTCTGCGGGAAAGCACCTTCATTTCCGTTTCCATCGACTGCCTGAGCGTGGATTGAAGGTCAAAAACGACATCCTTCTCCCTGATAAATTCGGCATCGAAAGCGGAAATAGTATCCTTTTGCCCCTGATCAGGCTCCAAGGATCTTCGCAACGGTACGATGACCCCTTGAAGTCCGTTTAAACGATCCAGGAGCTCCTGCTCCATCTTAAGATATTGGTTCATGCTATCGCCGAACCCGTTTGTATTGATGCTGCGATTCATGAGGTTAAGCAACTCCCTGTAGTGCGCCATGGCCTTGCGGCGAGCTGCAAGATGTATACGCAACCGCCTGTAGATAGCGTTTCTGTCTCCGGTAAGGGAACGAGCCATACTTCCCTCCCTCTTGTATGTGATTGTGCTAGCCTGCGATATTGATTCCGCCGGAGGCACTGCCTTCCGACTTGGAGGCCTTCCCCGAGATGATTTGGTCCCACGCTTCCCGAAGTTCGGACAGCTGGTTTTTAACCACCGACAGCTTATCGCTGTTTTTCTCAAGGTTTGCTTCCATCATCTGACGATTGAAAAAGGTGTAGAGGCTAAAAAGCCCCGTTGCTATCTCACCGCCCTGATCAAAATCAAGGGAAACCATCAATTCGGTTACCATATCCTGGGCTCGGAGAATCGCTGCATTGATTGCATCGTATTTTTTACTTTCCGCTCCGAGAAGTTTAACCGCGTATTCCAGCTGTTTGATTGCCTCATCATAGAGCATGATGATCAGCTTTCCACCGCCGGCGGTTTTGATGCTTGTCGTTTTGTAGGCGTTTACTCCATTATACCGGTTCACGCTTTCCTCCCCTCCCGTTTCGGGTTCTCTTTACACATATCGTCAGAGGATCCGAAAAGCTTAAGGAAAAAATGAGATCTGTCTATAACTTTTCCCAAGACCTGCACGGCCATACTATATGTCATCTGGCGTGCTCCATCAAGGTGGTAACGGGAACGATGGAATATCCTTCCCGAATGAGTCCGTTTATCAAAAGATCAAGATACTGAAACAGGTAATCGCCCCGGCCTTCTTCGAGCTCTCCAAGACGGATGGGGATGATCGATCCTGGCTGCTTCAGCTGCATGATTCGTTCGACAATATCCCTGCTTGCAAGATAAAAGCTATCTCCGTCACATTCAGTTTCAGGTACCCAATCCAGAGGATCGACATCCCTTCCCACATAGCGGTAGTTCATAGCCTTTCCGGCCGAAATGATATTGGTGCTGACAAAGTAGTAGGGTGCATGCCACAAAAGCGAGAGTTCCTTCCCCGTGGCGTCGAAAAAATCATCCTCGTTGCGGGCAAGTCCCCGTTTGATAAAGTCGACATCGACCTTGAACCGTGCATCAGTCATGTTGAAATAGACGTAAAACAGACTACCGATCTCGTGGCGGGAGGAAGCCAGCTCTTTTACCGCACCCGGATTGCGGCGAATAAACTCTCCGTTGACAAAGAAGGTCGCACGAAGGGCATAGTCGTCGAGGACCTGCAACACCTCGGTTAGCCCTTCGGGACTATCGATGGCATTGAAAATAAGGGCGACCTCCCGACGTCTGATACGCGATCCGTGAGTAAAGCTTTCGCCGACAAGGGGCTCATCGACATCGGGAAAGGGAACATAACGTTTTTCAGGTTCCGGAAAGAGCCGTTTCGTTCCGTAGCCGGCGACGCTCCGCACCATGACAATGTTGCGATAGCTGCTGCCGTTCACCGATTCGATATAAACCCTAAATGCCGTTCCCGCGGTGGAGGGGTCGACCAAGGCAGATTGTTCTTTCAGTTCTTCCCAAGCAGTGAAATCATCCGAACCGGTAAGGCGAAAAGAACGACCTCCTACAATATTCTCTTCCTCCCCGGCTTCGGTAAAACCGTATTCCCCCGCCTGACTCAGGGCGATAATGCGGCGCTCTCCTTTATCAAGGCCGACCAACTCGGTATACCGTTTACCGGCAATAAGCAGCTCCTTATCGCTGGGCCATAATACATGCATCGGATCGGGATGGGTAAAGGCAGAAACGCTTTTCCAGCTATCATACGCCTTCAGATCGACCCCGTCACCTCGCACCACCGCGACAAGCTCCTCGTTGGGAGAAAGCTCTATATCGGAAACACCGCTGCCCGGTATCTGCTGAAAGCTGAGGGCGTCACTCTCAACGGTAAGATCGATCCGAAAAAGACCGCTCTTCTTACCGCCGTCTTCAAAACTACCGGTCAACACCGTAATGATATTGCCGGAAGACCAGAGGATCTGCTTCACTCTTGTATTGCGGGGAAGCAAAAGATAGGGCAAGGATTTGATGCCGCCTTCAGCCAGATAATCATCGGCCTGAAGATAATAGAGGAAAAGGCTGCGGCCTCCCCGATTATAAAGGAGCTTGTTTCCGTCCGGACTCACCACAAAGGCATCGAAATTCGGATCAAAGACAAAGGGAACCTTTCCCACGATGGTTCCGATATCAAGCATCCCCCCGTAAATCGATCTGGCAAAGAATTCCGAACCAAGGATACGGTAGACAAGATTTCTTCTGATATAAAAAAGCTCGTTCTGCTTCGACCACACCACACTGGAGATACCACCGGGGCCGATCTTCCGATACGATTCGTCGATAACCCGGTCACCGGCCTTTTGCTCCATGGAAAAATAGTAGACATCTCCACCCTTCTGGTAGACGAAGAATTCGGAATTTCCCGCCCAGAGCGCCGGGGGATCATTATAACTAATCTCCACCGATGAAGAGACCTGAAAGAGTTCCTCACTTTCCACTTCATAGAGATAGAGATCCGCGTAAGCATCACCTGTCGGCTCAAGGTAGACAAGAAACCGACCGTCGGGAGAAGAGGATATCTGCAAAAGCTTACCGCTTTCGATATCGGCCCCGGAACCGAAACTGGGAAAGGCCCCCACCGTTTCAAGTCCTTTCAGCCCCGCCCCGCTTCGAAACACCCCAAAGCGGTTACGAATCTGTATCCGCTCCCCCCTGTCGAGCAAGGCAACCTGCTCGGGAAAAAACGAGAGCTGACTGATCGTTCCCGTGGAAAGATCACTTGCAAGCAAGGTATCGAAAGAACCATACACAGGGCTTTCGGTACGAGCGGAAAAGAGCAATTGATCATCCTTGGAAAGACGAAGTCCTGAAAAATCGACTTCCGCAGTCAGGGAAGAGGCACAAAACCCCATTATCAGCAGAAACAGTACCGTTCTTCTCATATCGATATTATTGTCGGCATGAAGGAATCGCCAGTTCAATAATTTGTTCCAATTCCCGATCAAGTTCTTCAAGTCGCAAGCGGGCCACCTCCAATCGACGCTCATAGCCGCGGAGTGCCACCTTCTCAAGGCGCAGAAAGGAGTTCTCCACAACCTCCTCGAAGCTGAGCGATTCAAACCGGGGCGGATCAACAATTTCGATGCCGCACCCCGGACAGATCCGCTCCCCACGTTCCAGAACATGCCCGCAATGAGGGCAGAAAGATACCGGTTCCATTACCTACAGTATACCCTTACCCATGGACGGATGCAACTCAAGAAGGGAAGAGGAATGGTCATTGTTTGAGCCAGAGAAAAATAACGAAATGAGTTTCGTATATTTATCCTGAACACATCGGTGAAGGCGCTGCCGGATAATACCAGGCCTGCACTCAGCCGAATCCATTGTGTATATCCACCCGGAATGAGAGCCCGTCCCAGGCCGGTTCCACCCCGGTCGGGAGCATCCTTCGAATATCCTCATGATCGACATCATGGGTAAGATGGGTGAACCACGCCTTTTCGGCCCCGATCTTCCGTACCGCCTCAAGGGCCTGGCCGAAGGAAAAATGGGTGGGATGGGGTTCCGGTCTGAGGGCGTCGATAACCACGTAACGGATTCCCGCAAGCAGTTCATAACTAGATTCCGGGATGGTGCTGCAGTCCGTAAGATAGGCAAAGGGGCCGATTCTGTAACCGAATACGGGAAGGTAGCCGTGGAGCAGCGGTATGGGAATCACTTCAAGGGAGCCGATGGTGATATGATCTCCCGGCCCAATGGGCTTGAGCAGAACCTTGGGTTTGCCGCCCCCCTCCTGGCCTGAGGAAAAGATATAGGAAAAGCGGCGACGTATCTCGTCCATGGTTTCGGCCGACCCATACAGGGGGATGGGGCCGTTGAAGCTTAAAGGACGCAGATCGTCCAAGCCGTGAAGATGGTCCGCATGGGCATGGGTATAGAAAACCGCATCAATGTGGGAAATTCCCTCCCGCAGTGCCTGGAGGCGAAACTCGGGAGCGGTATCAAAGAGAATAACCTCGTCTTCCGCCCCGCGGACCAGAGCACTGGCCCGGCTGCGATGGTTTTTCGGATTTTTTGAACGGCAGACAGGACAGATACAAGCGATGACCGGCACGCCGTGGCTGGTCCCGGATCCAAGGATGGTAACGGTACATGATGATTGCTTCATCAGAAAATTCCCTTCGGCCCGTCGTTGCCCAAGGCGTCGAAAACGCCGCCAAGATATTTGAGTCCGGCTACAAAGCGCTCTTCAGACATTCCCATGAAGGAGAGTCGAAACCGGTAACGGGAAGCAGGATCAAACGAAAAATTCTCGCCCCCGGCCCAGGGAGCCGAGGGAAGCGAGGGATCTATGGTACTGGTGACCCAGATGTTGTATCCCAGACGGCCGGCGGTGAAGGAAAGGAAGGGGTAACGGGCCAGAAGTATTTCAAGGTGTCTCCTCCGGTCTTCACAAATCTTTCGGTTGATCAGGATACTCTCTTTTAGTGTTCCCGATTCAACGAGAGCGGCGACCAGATGCTGCATAAAACTGCTTGTTCCGATATCCGCGGTAAATTTACTGAACAAAAGGTCTTCCCTCAGTGCCCCCGGAGCAACAAGAATGCCGATTCGAATTCCAGGTGCAGTCACCTTGGACAAGCTTTTTATGTAGATGGTCCGCTCGGGAATCAAATCGAGAAAACGCATAGGTGGATCATCAAAAAACGAAGGCAGGAATTCGGAAAGATAGTCGTCTTCAATGATGAGGAACCCGTATGTGGAAGCAAGTTCGGTAATCCGCTTCATAACTTCCGGGGTATAACTGATTCCCGTCGGGTTATGGATTTGCGGCATTGTATAAAACGCCTCGATTCCCTCCCTGGCATGCTTCTCCAGAAGATCGAGATCGGGACCATCCTCAAGGAGGGGAACAAAGCGTTTCGGCCTGAAAAGGTTGACGGCCCCTGAGTAGGTGGGATCTTCAAAGAGAACCACATCCGAAAGCGAGCCGGAAAAGAGCTTGCCGGCAAGATCAAGCCCCTGCTGGGCACCGGAGATAACCACCGTCCTATCCCGCGGTGTGCGGTAAAAGGAAGAGAGGGCGTCGAGACAGCGGGAGTTTCCACCAGGCGGGGCTGCGGCAAATAGCGACACACCGACCTCCGCAAAAAGCTCGCCCGTCAATGTCCTGACAGCATCCAGAGGAAAAAGGTCCTCGCCGATGGACGCAACCTGAAAGGGAAAGAGCCCGCGTTCGGATTCGATTCGGCGGGGGTATTTGACAAAGGAGCCCCTGCCGACACTGTTTTCTATATACCCTTCGGCCTTGAGGCGATCATATGCCTTTTTGGCCGTCAACTTGTTGCACCCCCATCTCTCGGCAGACTCGCGAATAGAAGGGAGCTGATCCCCGGGAGCATAGCGCCCCTCCTCGATGGCCTGCCGCAATGATTGAACCATAGTTTCGATAAGAGACATAAACACCTCTTGACAAAATAGCACAATGATATGATTGTACTACAAGAGAAAAGAATGTATTAGAGACGGTACATAATCGTCCGCCCCGGAGCCCGTTCTTTAGTCTACCGGCTCCGAAGCATGTTGTCCACGAGAAGGAGGCAAAGATGGACAGGTCACGAGAAAAGATCAACAAGGGTTTCGCCGAAATGTTCAAGAACGGCGTCATCATGGATGTAACGACCCCCGATCAGGCAAAAATCGCCGAAGATGCCGGAGCTTGTGCGGTCATGGCACTTGAACGGGTGCCTTCCGATATCAGAAAGATAGGGGGCGTGGCACGGATGAGCGATCCGGCCATGATCCGTTCGATCATGGGAGCGGTGAGCATCCCGGTGATGGCAAAATGCAGGATAGGGCACATCACCGAGGCACGTATCCTGGAGGCGCTGGAGATAGACTTTATCGACGAAAGCGAGGTACTGACGCCCGCCGATGAAGAACGCCACATAGACAAGAAGCTTTTCAAGGTTCCCTTTGTCTGCGGTGCCAGAAACCTTGGCGAGGCACTTCGGCGTATCAATGAAGGGGCAAGCATGATCAGAACCAAGGGCGAAGCGGGTACCGGCAACATCGTCGAAGCGGTTCGCCACACCAGAACGATTGCAGGCGAGATCGCCGGCCTGCAGGGGCTCGACGAGGAAGGCCGTAAGCGGAAAGCTGCCGAATACCGGGTACCCATAGAACTTGTAGAACAGACAGCCACATTGAAAAGAGTTCCGCTAGTCAACTTTGCAGCCGGCGGGGTTGCAACTCCGGCTGATGCAGCCCTCATGATGGAGCTGGGCTGCGATGGTGTCTTTGTCGGCTCCGGTATCTTTACCAGCGAGCATCCGGAAAAGATGGCGGCGGCGATTGTGGAAGCGGTTATTCACTACCAGGACCCGAAACGCCTGGCTGACATCTCATCCGGCTTGGGGGCCGCCATGAAGGGGCTTGAGATAGCCACGCTCCAGACGGTTATGGCGGGAAGATGAGTAAAAATAGACCTGTTGTCGGCATCCTCACCTTTCAGGGAGCCGTACAGGAGCACATAGCCCCCCTTGCCCAGGTTGGTGCCGAGTATAGGCTGGTACGCCTTCCCAAAGAACTCGAGAGGATTGATGCACTGATCATCCCGGGTGGTGAAAGCACCGTTATAAATCGCTTCCTCCACCGTTACGGGATGATCGATCCAATGAGAGCCTTTGCGCAAAACGGGCACAGGATCTGGGGGATTTGTGCGGGAGCGATTGTCCTGGCGACAAATGTCGACGGAGAGGCGGGAAAAGGTGCATCACTATTGGAGTTCCAGGTACGAAGGAACGACTACGGCAGGCAGCTGGCCAGCGGTGATAACCTGGTCTTCTCCCCGGAATTTCTCCCCACAGAAGGGGCGATGATGCCTTTCATACGGGCCCCCCGATTCGCAGCATCCAAGAGCAGGGAGGTGAAGGCCATAGCAACACTAGAAAACGGCGAACCCGTCGGTTTTATCGGCGGCAGCCAGGAGAACATCCTTGCCACCGCCTTTCATCCGGAACTTAGCGACGTAATGAGCTTCCACGCCTGGGTCGCCGGAGAGCCCCTGCCGCGGGATATTAAAGCAACTCGGCGGCAAGCTCGGCAAGGGGACTTCGTTCGGTGTGCTCCAGAAGAACCTGCCCGTAGATACGCTGTCCCTTGAAGGCCTCGACAAGATAAGTCAGTCCGTTGGAACTTGCATCAAGGTAGGGGCTGTCGATCTGATAGGGATCACCGGTCAAAACGACCTTGGTGCCCTCCCCTGCCCTGCTGACGATGGTCTTTATCTCGTGGGGAGAAAGGTTCTGGGCCTCATCAATGATGATGAACTGGTTCGGAAGGCTTCTCCCCCGAATATAGGTGATGGCCTCGATCTCCACCATGTTGCTTGAGATGATGGCATCGACACTTTTGAGATTGGGGCGTTTATGGACCGAAAGAATAAACTCGAGGTTATCGAAGAGAGGCTGCATCCAGTGGGAGAGTTTCTCTTCCTTTGCTCCGGGAAGATAGCCGATATCCTTGCCGAGGGGAACGATGGGACGACTTATCAGCATCCTGCCGTAGGCGGAATCATCAAAAACCTTTTTCAACCCTGCGGCAATGGCAAGCAGGGTCTTTCCGGTTCCCGCTTTTCCCACAAGGGTTACGAGTTTTACCGTATCGTCGAGAAGTAACTCAAGGGCCATTCTCTGTTCCATATTAAGGGGATGGATTCCGCTGATCGCGCCGGGCAATTCGTCCACCAGATCGAGCCCCCCGTCCCGGCCGTTGTAGCGACCTAAAAGGGGTTCGTCATGCTCCTTATCTTCCAGAACGACAAATTCGTTTGGGTTGAGGGTATCTTTCCAGTTGAGAAATTCCTCCTGGGAAAAAAGCTGATAGCTGTCAGAGCCGATATTAGCTCCCCGATAGCCGGAATAGAGTTCGGCGAAATTGACCTTTTGCTTTTCATAGTCGACGGCCTTCAGCCCGAGGGCGGAGGCCTTGACCCTGGCATTTATATCCTTCGAGACGAAAAACACCATTCTGCCGTCCCTGTTCTGGATAGTCAGCGCCGTAAGAATAATCTTGTTGTCGGGTCTGCTTCGATCCAGACCTATTTCGATATCGTCATCATAGTGAAGGGCCACCCGCAAAATCGACCCGTTCTCCATCTTGGAACCGCTAGTCGGATCTCCATGCTTGGTGATTGAATCGAGGAATCGGATTGCATGCCTGGCGTTCCGGCCTCGTTCGTCGCTGTAGGTTTTGAGCTTGTCCAATTCTTCGAGAACCCAGAGGGGTACGACGATTTCGCTGTCTCGGAAACTCAGGATCGCATCATACTTGTGGATGAAGACGTTGGTATCGATAATGAAGACCTTACGATCATTGCTGTTTCTGTCATCTCCTGCCATGAAGTCCTCCTTGGGATGCTTTCTTCCTCCATTGTAGTAGTGGTACCGGCAAAATGTCCAATGAGAAATTGGTAGTGTTTGTTAGTGTTCCGAATCCTGGTGATACTATGCCCGCACATAGAAAAGGGAGCCGAGAAATCCCGGCCCCCTATATTCAAATGGGTAAAAGAAAGAGCTGATACTATTTGCGGTAGAGCGGTCTCGGCGTATAGCCGGTATGAAGCAACTCGTGGCTCTTGTGGCCCAAAGGTTCACCAAGGAACTCTTTGTAGATCTGAGAGATCTCAGGGTTTTCATGGCTACAGCGAACAGCAGAGTTAACATCGTCCTTGTAGAGCCCTGCGATTCTCTTTTTTCGGACCTCGTCGGTAGTACCGTAAGGCTGGCCACCGCCGGAGATACAACCGCCTCGGCACGCCATTACCTCGATAAAATGATAAGGGGGTTCTTCGCCCTTTTCACGGGCATCCCGGACCTCATCGAGGATCTGGCTCACATTGGCCATACCATGGGCAATTGCAACCTTTACCTTTTTGCCGTCGATATCGACCTCTCCCTTTCTCACACCTTCGACACCGCGGACCTCATTAACCTCAACCTTTTCCAGCTCCTTGCCGGTAATAAGCTTATGAGCGGTACGTAGCGCAGCCTCCATAACACCTCCGGTAACACCGAAAATGGTACCTGCACCGGAGTATGCACCGATGGGGCTATCCGCCTTCTCGTCCTTCAGGCTTGCAAAATCGATCCCCATCGCCTTGATGAGACGTGCAAGTTCTCTCGTAGTCAGAACAACATCGACATCCTGGTAACCCGAGCTGTACATCTTTTCACAGCGGGTAATCTCATATTTTTTCGCGGTACAAGGCATGATGGCGGCAGAGTAGATATTTGCCGGATCGATCTTCTTTTTCTCGGCATAGTAGGTCTTGGTGATTGCACCCTGCATCATCATTGGGCTTTTTGCCGTCGAGAAATTGGGAATCATATCCGGGTAGTACTTTTCCATGAAGTCCGTCCATGCAGGACAGCAGCTGGTGATCTGCGGGATTGCACCGGTTCCCTTGGTGAGCCGCTGAACCAGCTCGCTTCCCTCTTCCATGATGGTAAGGTCGGCGGAAAAATTGGTATCGAATACCGCATCTATCCCCAGCTTGCGCAGTGCAGCATAGATCTTTCCCGTGCTGATCTCCCCAGGTTCCATACCGAAGGCCTCTCCAAGAGCGACCCTAACTGCGGGAGCAATCTGGACGGCAACATGCTTTTCGGGATCTCTGATGGCAGCAAGCAGTTTTCCGGTTTCATCCTTTTCGAAGATGGCTCCAACCGGACAGTGGGCCGAACACTGACCACACTTGATACAGGGACTGTCGTTCAAGCTATCATCGGCAGAGGGTGCAATTCTTACATTCTCACCGCGTCCGATAAACTCAAGGGCCCATACACCCTGCATAACCTGACACACATTGGCACAGCGGCCGCAGTTTACGCATTTTTCCGGGTTGAACACGATCGACGGAGTCGATGTGTCGGGTTCGATCTCACGTATCCGCTGTTCAAAGGGCTGCTCCCGGATACCGAAATCCGCTGCAAGCTTCTGAAGTTCACAATTCCCGTTCCGTCCGCATTTAAGGCAGTCGTTGGGGTGAGTCGAAAGAATCAATTCAATGACGGTACGTCTGATCTCATGGAGTTCTGGATCATGGGTAATGATGCCCATCCCTTCGGAAACAGGGGTGGCGCAGGCCCTAACCATTTTGGGGCTGTTCTCCAACTTTACAACGCAAATACCACAGGCGGCCCAGGGGGGAAGGTCGGGATGATAGCAAAGAACGGGAATCTTTACATTCACCTGCTCTGCTGCCTTGAGAATGGTCGTTCCTTCGGGAACCTGGACCGATTCGCCGTTGATTCGTATATTGACGGTTTTCACCGGTTTCCTCCTTAGCTACCGTACGTAGACGGCGTCGAATTTACATGCTTTGTAGCATTCACCGCACTTGATACAAATATCATGATCGATTTCATGAAGCTGTCTCCGCTCTCCGTTGATGGCATGAACGGGACACTTTCTGGCACATACACCGCAACCGATACATTTGTCGGCGAGGATATGGTAGCTGATCAGCGGTTTACACTTTCCTGCGGGACAACGCTTATCCTTGATATGCGCCTTGTACTCGTCCCCGAAATAATGGAGGGTCGACATGACCGGGTTCGGAGAGGTCTGGCCGAGACCGCAGAGACTTGCCTTCTGCATCGCCTTCCCGATGGTCTTGAGTTTTTCGATATCCTCCATCTCTCCTTCGCCTTTTGTGATTCGGTCGAGGATGTTGTAGAGGGTCCGCCCGCCGACACGGCAGGGGGCACACTTTCCGCAAGACTCTTCAACGGTAAAACCGAGATAAAACTTGGCGACATCGACGATACAGTCGTCTTCGTCCATGACGATCATTCCGCCGGAACCCATGATCGAACCCAACTTCTGCAGCTGTGAATAATCGATGGGGGTATCAAGATAGTCGGCGGTAATAACACCACCGGAGGGGCCACCGGTCTGCACAGCCTTAAAAGCCTTGTTTCCGGGGATCCCGCCGCCGATATCGTAGACAATCTCTCGTAAGGTGGTTCCCATCGGGACCTCTACCAAACCGGAGTTTCTGATCTTTCCGGTAAGGGCGAACACCTTTGTTCCCTTGGAATCTTCGGTTCCAATCTTGGCAAACCAATCGCCGCCGCGGGAAATGATGACGGGCACATTCGCCCAGGTTTCAACGTTGTTGATGACCGTGGGACAACCCCAAAGTCCCTTTGTAGCAGGAAAGGGAGGCCTCGGTTTCGGCATTCCTCGTTCGCCCTCGATGGAGGCGAGAAGAGCGGTTTCTTCACCGCAGACAAAGGCACCGGCACCAAGTCTGATCTCTATATCGAAATCAAAACCGCTGCCAAGGATATCTTTGCCCAAAAGGCCGTACCCTCTCGACTGCTCCATGGCAATCTGAAGGCGCTTGATGGCAAGCGGATACTCGGCCCGAATGTAGATATAGCCCTGATTCGCACCGACGGCGATACCTGCGATGGTCATCGCTTCGATGATCGAATGGGGATCACCCTCAAGGGTCGACCTGTCCATATACGCACCGGGATCACCTTCGTCGGCGTTACAAACGATGTATTTGACATCGCCGGCAGCCTGTTTGGTGAAGTTCCATTTCATCCAGGTAGGGAAACCGGCCCCGCCACGGCCCCTAAGCCCTGCAGCCTTCAATTCATTGATGATATCCTCGGGCTTCATATCGAAGAGGGCCCTTTCCAGCGCCTTGTAGCCGTCGCGGGCTATATATTCATCGATATTTTCGGGATTTATAACACCGCAGTTTCTCAAGACGATACGAAACTGCTTCTGGTAGAACTCGATATCCTCGACCCTCGCCCGTTTCTTACTCTCGTCTCTATTGTACAACAGCCGCTTAACCTCACGGCCTTTGACGATATGCTCGGAAATGAGCTCTTTTGCATCTTCGGGCGAAACACGCACGTAAAAAGAATCTTCAGGAAGAATCTTGACGATTGGTCCCTGTTCGCAGAAACCGAAACAACCGGTTTTTACGACCTGGACCGTATCCTTTAAGCCCTGGGCCTCACATTCCGCAATGAGGTTCTTGAATATTTGGTCCGATTTGCTTGATTCACAGCCGGTACCGCCGCAGACAAGAATATAGTTTGTAAATGCCATGTTCCGGTTCCTCCTATTCTACAATGTCGGCGGCGGGCCGGTCGTAGATATGATCGTTGACCAGAGCCTTACCCTGAATGTGTTTACGCACAATCTTTCGGGCCACCTCTGCATCAACCTTACCGTAGATCACGTCGGGCATATCCGGCATAATTACCTCAACCGTAGGCTCAACATAGCAGAGCCCCATACATCCGGTTTGAGTCACCATCACCTTTTCGGTGAGCTTTTTCTCATCAAGCTCCTGAAGGAAGGCATCGAGTGTCTCCTTCGCACCGGCCGCGATTCCACACGTCCCCATTCCGACAATGATCTGTATGTTTTTATCAGCAACATCTCGTTTATTGAGTTCTTTTTTCTTGGAATCTCTCAACTTCCTGAGTTCTTCCAGGGTCATTTTTGCCATCTCTGGCCTCCTCATTAGTCTCTATCATCTTCCTGACTTATTAGGAAGGTTCGGAGAAGCGACAGGGAAGAAGCGCTCCGGAAATCTCCAAGCGCATCCGCAAGCTCGCTCCTGGTAATTTCGTACCGATGAAGATTATCACCGGATTTCAAGCTACGTCGAAACACCATTTCATACTCGCTGCTCCAGGTAAGAGCAGGGAGAAGAAAAGCAGGCAACGCCCCGATCGGAGGCAGATCAATGTTATCCTTCGGAAGAACAAAAGAGATGCAGGTCCCTTTTCCTTTTTCCGAAACAATCTCGACCGTTCCATCGACCTGTTCGACCATTTGCAGTAAGAAGGGAATACCCAAACCTACTTTCCTTTGTCGGTGTTTTGTTCCGTCCGAGTAAAACGGGTCTTTCGCCCGTTCCAGCTCCTGTTTGCTCATCCCGCAGCCGTTGTCACGAAGTGTTACGGCTATCTGTCTCTCATCCTCATCGAAGCTCAACTCAATGAGCGATGCCTTTGCCTCGATGGAGTTCTGGACAAGATCAAGCAGAAGATCACAGACGGACTCGTGCATCAGCTCTCCTGAAATTTCGCCAGTATCTCCGGGAGTTGCTCCTTGGTCAGTTTTCCGAACACCTCATCACCGATCACCATCACGGGAGCAAGGCCGCAACAACCGACACAGCGCACAGCTTCAAGCGAAAACTGTCCGTCGGGAGTAACCTGATTGACACCAATCCCGAGAATATTCTCGAGTTCCTGAATGATGTCCTCCCCCCCCTTCAGATAACACGCAGTCCCCATACACACCTGAATATTGTGTTTTCCGGGTTTTGTCAGCTTAAAGAAATGATAAAACGTGACCACACCGTAGATTTTTGCCAGTGGGACATCCAACATTGAGGCAACCCGTTTTGCCGCTTCACGAGGAATATAGCCGAACTCTTCCTGAACCTTATGCAGGATCATGATCAAGTTTCCCGGCTTATTTTTCCACTCCTCAATGAAGGCAACCAACGAATCAGAGAATTTCATCTCAACTTCACTCTGCACAGACATGGAACCTCCAAAAAAATTTAACATCTGCCCAACACAGTTTCCCTGAGCATATTAGAGCAAAAATCAGACAAAAGGCAAGATAATAACCACTTCTTTTATTTATATTGTGAAAAAACATTGAAAAATGATTGCACCAAAGAATAATAAACAGTAATATTAAGTAATTTTTGTGAAATGCGTTTTTTAAATGTTCGAGTTTGCAACAAAGAACAACAATTAGGGCTTGCAAAAAAATGAAATATAGCACATTTTCTATTATATGTTATATGTTTCACAGAAAGCACGTAATTTTTCTTAAAAACCAAAACAAAGGGAACGGTAAAGTATGAATAAGGATATTATTCTCAGACTTACCAAATACAAAAGACTTTTGTACAAATTAAAAGCCCTCGGTTTTGAGCGAGTCTTCTCAAACAACCTCGGAGACGCGATCGGCGTAACCCCCGCACTGGTACGAAAAGATTTTTCAACCCTTAACCTCCCGGGTAACAAGCGGGGGGGCTACAACATCGATATGCTCATCGAGCGGCTGGACAATCTTCTCGGCAGAGACCAGCCTCAGCATGTCATTGTCGTCGGTTGCGGCAGGATCGGAACGGCACTGATGCAGTACAGCGGTTTTTCTACCGACGGTATAGAATTTGTTGCAGGCTTCGATATCCGTCCCGAGGAAGTACGACCTCCCTCTTCTATTCCGGTCTACGGAATGGAGACACTCGAAGAGTTCATTAGGGAACATCATATCAGGGTGGGAGTCATCGCCGTGCCCGACACCGAGGCCTCGAAGGTGCTTACCCAAATGGTGGAAGCCGGTATCCGGGGTGTGCTCAACTTTGCACCGGTAGAATTGAAGTGTCACAATGAAGAGTGCCACAGCAACTGCATCATCCACAATGTAAATATCGCGTTGGAGATCGAACACCTATTTTACCAGGTAAACGCGAAAGAAGCCGGGGAAGAGGAAGACGGCAACTGTGCCGATTGATCTACTCTCGATTGCCCTTATCGGCATTTTTCTCCTTTTTCTTCTCCTTCTTATCATTTTTTTCAGAAGACGGCCTTCTCAAACCGTCGATCAGACCTTACTGCGGGAAAGCTTCAACCGCCTGGAAGAGATGGCCCGCAGGCTGGACGATATCGGTCGCATCTTTTTGTTGCCCCGAACAAGAGGAGGGATCGGAGAAACCCTCCTGGAACAGTTGCTTGGCAACTGGCTTCCTGCTGCCGCATGGAAACGACAATACCGTTTTTCCGATGGGGGAAGGGTTGATGCCGTCATCCGCGCAGGCTCCTTTTTGGTTCCCATCGATTCAAAATTCCCCCTGGAACGGGTTGCCGGACTGCTGAAGGATGATACCACAGGAGAAGATCGGAGGATTCCGCCCGCAGAACGAAAGGTATTTACCGCCTACGCGCGGGAAATCTCGGAAAAATATATCCGCCCGGAGGAAGGGACTCTTCAATTTGCCCTCCTTTATCTTCCATCGGAACATATCTATTATCGCTGTTTTGTTGAAGACCCATCGCTCTCGGAAGAACTCCTATCCTTCCACGTGGTACCTGTCGGCCCTTCGGCACTCTTTCTCTATCTCCAGACAGTGGCCTACGGTCTGAAAGGGCTCTCCCTCCCGCAGAAAGCCAAAGAACTTCGTTCCCATATCCAAAGAATCAAGTCGGAAACCGAGCGCCTGGAGCGCCTCTTTTCAACCTCTTCCACGCATCTGAAAAACCTTCAAGCCAGCTTCGACGATTCCCGTACAGCCCTGGCAAGACTATCGACAACCAGTCATCGCCTTGGCGATGACAGCACTGACGCCTCCGAAAAGGAGTAGCACACGATCATTCGGAACGAAGGGTTGCCACAATCGGAAGATGATCTGAATAACCATAGCCATCCCGCATACGATAGGAAACCGGAATCCCATTCTCATCACACCAGGGAACATCGGCCGCAACGCTGAAAGAGTCCAGATCGATCCCCCTACCGTCGACCAGCGCCGCGGAAAAAAGCATATGATCGATACCTTCCCATCCCCCCCGATAGTAGTAGCTTCCGTTGCAATCGCAGCTTGGCCAGGGAGTATACAGAGGAAGCCCGCAACCATCGGCTCCCGCATCTTCCCGATCTCCACTAATCCATAAGCCCTCAGCTTCATCGAAGAATACGCCACTGTTCTCAAGCTCCCCGGATTGCCTTTTCGCCGAAACAGGAAGCAAGGCCGTCTGGTATGCACCGCCGACAAGGTCCCACTCATTCCACGCCTCGTTGAGGTCGCCCACGACAATCACCTGACGCCCCTCAAGCTCCTGTATGCGCTTTCGGACCAAGGAGGCCGAGGCAATACGAAGGGGCTCAGTATCCTCTGCACCACCGGACTTTGATTTCCAGTGGCAAACGAAGAGAAAAAGGGGCTCCCCCTCTTCCATCTCAAGCTCGACTTCAAAGATCGGCCGAAGCGAGGGAGAAGAAGGCAGATGGATCGACCTGGAGCGGGCCTTGCGAATAGGGAAACGGCTCAAAATCCCAAGCTGTACCGCCGAATCAGCCCCCTGGGAAGCGGCCCAATAGTCGTATCCAAGCCCCTGCAAGTAATCGTTTGCCAGATCATCAAGAACACCCCCATGCTCGATCTCCATAAGCATGACCACATCCGCACCTCCCGGCACGGCCAGCCTGATCACCTCCGAAAGCGAAGCCAGTCGTCCCCGGTAATCCCCGAGGCCCCAGCCCGAAGCAGGATCGAACTCCGGATATTCCGTCCCGTCGTCCCGAGCATCGAATACATTTTGCACATTCCAGCTCATGAGAGAGATACGGTCATCACGCCGGGACTCCGTGGGCCAGGAACATCCCGTACAGGAGGAAAGAAAAACGGCCATTGCGAAAACGATAAACCCGAAAGAAAAAATAGTGATTTTTCCCTCTTTCATAATTGTTAAGACTCGTTAAGCGGTTCATACTATTCAAAATTTTCCTTTTTTCAGGGGAAAACTTTCGATACGGCTATTACTGGTTTATAATATGCAACCAGAAACGTAAGAAGGAGGCACCATGCGAACAATTGTTACGCTGCTACACCAGGCCGAAAAACGGTATGGTGACCGTCCCTATCTCACAACCAAAACAGACGAAGGGTGGAGTCCGATATCCTTTCACAGCGCGGATACCCTCTCCCGGACCGCCGCAGCCTGGTTTTTACATCAAAAGGGGAAGAGAGGCGATCGGGTTGCCCTCCTCGCCGAAGGACGCCCCGAATGGGTTATTTCAGAGTTCGCAATGATCAAGGCGGGCCTCGTGTCGGTCCCCCTTTCCATTAAGCTCCTCTCCGAAGAAGTTCCCTTCAGACTGAACCACTCCTCGTGTCGGTATGTGGTTCTCAGCCGTATCACCCTTGGAAAACTTCTCGATACCTGGAAGCAGGTAGAGACAAAGCCACTCTTAATCCTCCTCGACGATCCCGATGACGACGAGCATAATCGAATGGAGGGGCTGGGCATCACCAAAGGCCCGGGATGGATAAGCTGGAGCAGCATCATCAAAGAGGGACGGCTTCTACTTGAAGCGGAACCGGAACTGGTCGAGCAGTCGGAAGCGCTCATCGCAGAAGATGATACGGTCAATATCTGCTATACCAGCGGGACCACGGGAAACCCCAAAGGGATCATGCTCACCCATCTCAATTACTGGACCAATGCAAACGA
This sequence comes from Sediminispirochaeta bajacaliforniensis DSM 16054, assembly GCF_000378205.1. Classification (NCBI taxonomy): domain Bacteria; kingdom Pseudomonadati; phylum Spirochaetota; class Spirochaetia; order Spirochaetales; family Spirochaetaceae; genus Sediminispirochaeta; species Sediminispirochaeta bajacaliforniensis. Next base: position 41,967 of record NZ_KB899426.1, read on the forward strand.
TGCGGTAAACCATTTCAAGCTTCCCGATGCCGAATGTGAAACCCTGGTGATCCTCCCCCTCGACCACTCCTTCGCCCACACCGTGGCGATCTATGCCGCTCTTGCCCGGGGAATCACCCTCCATTTTGTGGATGCCCGCGGCGGATCCATGAGTATACTGCGAAACATCCCAGTGAATCTGACCGAAACAAACCCGACCTTTCTCCTTACGGTCCCGGCCCTTTCCGGGAATTTCATGAAAAAGATCATTCACGGCATCGCTCAGCAGGGCAGCCTCGTGGAAAAGCTGTTTCACAGCGGCATTACAGCGGGGATAGCCCTTGAGGGGGACGGCTTTCACAAGCCATCCATGTCGACAAGGTTACGCTACACGCCGATACACCGCATGGCAAAGGCCCTGGTCTTCAACAAGGTCAAGGCAATCTTCGGCAACCGCATCGGTTTCTGTGTCGGAGGCGGCGCCCTTTTAGAGGTAAAACAGCAACAGTTTTTCGCGGCTCTGGGTGTTCCCATCTTTCAAGGCTACGGTCTGACCGAGGCCGCCCCCATCATCAGTGCAAATACTCCCCACAAGCACAAGTACGGCACCAGCGGAAGCATCATGCCTTCGGTAACCTGTAAGATCATGAAAAGCGAAACCGAGGAGGCAAAGGTCGGGGAGATCGGCGAAATCGTCATCAAGGGCGACAACGTCATGAAGGGATACTACCGTAATCCCGAGGCTTCGGCAGAGGCCCTCAGGGATGGTTGGCTCTGGACCGGGGATCTTGCCGCCTATGACGAAGACGGATTTCTGGTGGTGGTGGGCCGGCAAAAGGCGCTCCTGATCAGCAGCGACGGGGAAAAATATCCCCCGGAGGAGATCGAAGAGGCGATAAGCAATGCAAGCGACGCCTTCAACCACATCATGGTCTACAATGAACAGCGGAAGTTTACCACTGCTCTTGTTACACTGAACGAAGAGCACTGCCGACAACTTTTTTATAGGGAAGGGGTACAGGAGGCCCACAAGGCCCTCGAACTCATCAGGGAGGAATTCTTCCGCTTCAAAGAAGCCGGGAGAGGAGGGAAAAAGGTACCCTCGGCCTGGGCCCCCGCTTTTTTTGAGCTCATCGGCAAGCAATTTGACGAAAAAGAGGGCCTTATCAACAGCACCATGAAAATGGTCCGCTACAAGGTGACCGACCACTATCGTGATCGGATAGAGGCAATGTACCAAGACGAGGACCTTTTTAACCAACGAAACATAGAGACCTTACAAAAGCTCTTTGACCTTCGTTGAAGATAACAGACCCACCACGTAAGGAGTCCCTATGGATATTGAGTTGAAAGCGGTTAGAACTTCTGCAGATAGAAAAGCTTACGCCCTCTTTCCTTTCTCCCTATTTAAAAAAGAGCCCCTCTGGGTCCCACCGCTTCTGCAGGATGAGCTTAAGGTGCTCGATCCCGCGAAGAACCCGTCGCTGAAATTTTCACCCCATGAAAGCTGGATCGCCTACCGCGATGGAAGGGCCGTCGGAAGAATCACCGTCCTCATCAACACCCGTCTCAATGAGGCAAAGGGAGAACATGAGGCGAACTTCCATATGTTCGACTTTATCGACGATATCGAAGTTTCCGGAGCACTTCTTGAAAGGGCCGCCGACTGGGCCAGAGCGAAAGGGGCAACAGCCCTCACCGGTCCTCTGGGCTTCCACCATCTCGAGCATCTCGGCTTTTTGGCTGAAGGTTTCGAAGAGCTGCCAACCATAGCCGGGCCCTGGAATCCTCCCTACTACATCGAGCATCTGCAGAAGCTGGGCTATGAAAAAAAGACCGGCTACATCGAGTTTCGTATTACCGTTCCGAAAGAAATTCCCGATAAGCTTCGCCGCCTCAACGAACTGATAAAAAAGCGAAGCAAACTGACCCTCGTGAACTTCCGAAACAGAAAGGAGGTCCTTCCCTACGCCCATGAAGTCTTCAGGATTATCAATGAAGCGTACAGGCCCCTATCATCGGTAGCAGATATCGCACAGGAAGAAATCGAAGTCCTGATACAGCAATACTTTTCCTTCGTCCTTCCCCAATACGTAAAGGTTGTGAAAAATGAAAAGGGCGATGTGGTAGGTTTCGGCGTGGCAATGCACTCCATGAGCAGGGCCTTCCAAAAGGCAAAGGGCAGGCTTTTTCCTTTCGGCTTCATTCACATCCTGCGTGCGCTCAAGCACGAGGAAACCCTGGACCTCTATCTTGTCGGGGTACTGCCGGAATATCAATCCATGGGAATTCCCGCCCTGCTGATCTACGAAATTCTGAAAACCAGCATGGAACGAGGCATCAAATGGGCAGAAACCACTGCAGAACTTGAGGACAACCATAGGGTCCAGGAGCTTTGGAGCATGTTCGAACGCCGCCAGCATAAGGCGCGGAGAATCTATAGAAAGCTTCTCACCTAATTATGAGATGCCCTCTACACTCCGAGTTCGTCACGGGTTTTTGCCACTCTGGAAATCAAACCGTAATCAACGGCCTCTGTTCCATTGAGCCAGTAATCACGATCGGTCTCTTTTTCGACCTTATCGAGGTCCCTGCCCGTCTCCTCACTGATGAGTTGGTTGATCCTGATCCGCAGTTTTTGAAGCTCCCGGGCATGAATCTCTATCTCGGTGGCAACACCGCGAATCCCGGAAAGGGGCTGATGAATCAGATAATGGCTGTTGGGCAGACCGATGCGGTGCTCTACAGGGGCTGCCAAAAGAATAATGGCTGCGGCACTGGCAACCAAGCCCATGCCGATGGTGTACACATCGGGCTTAATGAAACGCATCATATCAAAGATGGCAAAGCCTGCATCGGCATCGCCTCCGGGGCTGTCGATAAAAACCTTGATGGGATCATCGCTTTGAGCTTCCAGCAAGATCAACTGGCGCACTACCCGTTCGGCAAGCTCCTTGTTGATCTCTCCGGACAAAATGATGGTTCTCGTCTCCATCATCTTTTCCATCAGCGGGTCGGGACCGCCCTTTTTGGCATCATTGGTATCGTTCTCTTCCTCTTCGATCCGGAAGATGGAATCTCTCATATCTGTTCCCCTCTTACTCTTTGCTTGCTTATCTTTTGAGTATACCAACAAGCAAAGCGAAAGGCAACGCACTTCGTTCCATAGCTTCGTTCCATAACCGGCATAGCCTTGAGAAAATGCCGGTCATGGGATAGACTCCATGGCAATGAAATCAGCATGGATAACCCTTATCGGTCGCCCCTCGGTGGGGAAATCGACCCTGGTCAATCGCCTTTGCGGTAGAAAAATTTCCATCGTGGCAGCCTCTCCCCAAACTACAAGGAGTACCGTCAGGGGAATCCTTACCGAAGAACGGGGACAGTTGGTGTTCGCCGATACCCCGGGCTACCACATCTCGGATAAGAAACTGAATCGTTACCTAAAAACGGCGACCGAAGCAGCCCTGGTAGAGTGTGAATTAGTTCTCTATATCATCGATGCCACAAGGTCGGCGGGACAGGAAGAACGGGAGATAGCAGGGCTTCTCGCTCCCCTGGCCGAAAAAGTCGTGGTTGCGGTCAACAAAAGTGATCTTCCCGAAGCCTCTATCCTTGCTGCCGAACAAGCAGCCGCCGCAGCGTTTCCCGGTCGGCCGATTTTCACCATATCCGCCGAAACAGGCGAGGGAACCGAAGAGCTCCTGAACACCCTCTTTGACCTCTCTCCCGAAGGAGAACTCCTCTATCCCGAGGAGTTCTACACCGATCAGGATCCGGAATTCCGTGTCACCGAGATCATTAGAGAACAGGTAATCGGGAGGCTGCGGCAGGAACTGCCCCATGCCGTCTACGTTGCCGTCGAAGACATGGAAAGCGACGGGAAGGGTGAAAAACTCTGGATCAGAGCCGTTATTTATGTCGAAAGGGAGAGCCAGAAGGGAATCGTCGTAGGAAAGGGCGGAAGCGGCATCGCCGCCATACGGAAAGCATCCCAGGCTGAGATCGCCCGCCTCTTCCCCTATCGCATCCACCTCGACCTGCGGGTCAAAAGTGATCCCAAGTGGCGTAGTCGGGATCAGCTTTTGAAACGCATGACCGGCAATTAGCGGTTGTGTAGCAGCGACTACGAAAGTACTCGATCAAGAATGGCAAGAACCTTATCCCTCCCTAGGGTCAGGATGAAGGAGGCAAGCCGCGGTCCCTTTTCCTTACCGATGAGCACATGGTAGCAAAGGGTAAAGAGCTCCTTTGCATCAAGGCCTGCTGCTTCCGCCACGGCATAGATCGCCTCGGCAAGGCTCTTTTCGTCGTGATCCGCCAGGGTATCGACCTGATTGCGAAGCAGGGACAACGCCTTTTTCTCCAAATCGCTGAAATTCGGCAGTTCATCGCCGGCCTTTCGCAGAGAGAAGCGAAAATCCTCGGGACTGAAGGTGGTGATCCAATTCCAGGCACAGCGACAGCGTACCTCAAGCCTTTTGCGCTGGAGCGGCTTTAGGTCCGGATAGAGATCGAGCACCGCCTCTATGTCCCCCTCATTGGCCTGAAGAAGATTGCAAAGGTGGCGAAGGGGTACCTGATAGGGCATCACCTCGGGAAGGGCAGATACCTGGGAAAGCTCGTAGATGCGCTTCTCCTTATCCGCCTTTTTGGCACTGATCTCCTGGACCCCGAAATAGACCCGCTCGCATTTATCGTAGTCTTCATAAATCTTCAGCACATCGAGGTCGAAACTGATGGCGAACTCGGTGTTCGGCCTGGTTCCGGCAAAGAGATAGCGCACGATCTCGGGTTGGTAGACCTCAAGGACATCGGGAAGGGCGATGACCTCACCGCTGGAGGAAGAGATCTTGCCCCCCCGCCCCTTTATCCTGATAAAGTCGTACTGAAAGGAAACAGGGGCCTTCCCCCCGTAGACCTGCTCAACAACCTTACGGGCGGTATCGAAGGAACCGCCTTCCGAATGGTGGTCCTTTCCTGCAGGTTCGAAATCCACCCCCTCCAGGGCCCAGCGCATGGGCCAGTCGACCCGCCAGGGCAACTTCACCGCAGCGGTCGTACGAAGATCGAGGGACTCTTCCTTACCCGTCTCATTGCAACGATAGCGCAGGCCCCACTCGCCGTCCCAGTCGAGAACGGTGGTGGTGTCCTTGTCGGTAAAGGTGGAAAATACGGAAACAGGCCACCACTCATCGGGAAGGGGGCTGGTCCTGTGCTCATTCAAAATCGCGCGTATGGTATCACGCTTTTCAAGGGCCTGCCTGATCCCCTTCGCATAGTAGGAAGAACGGTATCTGGAGGCCTGATAGATGTACTCAGGTTCGACCCCTACACCGGGAAGCAGGGCCTCGAGCTCCTTCTCGTTGGCATCAGCATAGCTTGCATAGCGTCCCGAGGTATCGGGAACAATGGTGATCGGCTTACGCAGATAGGTCTCAAGCAGTTCCGGTTTCGGCATATTTTTAGGAACCTTACGAAAGACATCGTAATCGTCCCAACTGTAGATAAAACGAACCTTCTTGCCCCGCTCTCTCAGCGCCCTGACAACCAGTTCAACCGAGATGATCTCTCTGAAATTACCGATATGAACCGTTCCCGAGGGGGTAATCCCCGAAGCACAGGTATAAACCTCTTTATCGCCCCGCTCACGGATAATCTTCTCGGCGGTAACATCCGCCCAGTGGAAAGCATTCGTACTCATAGGAGGTTATTATAGGCAGATAACCCCAAGGCGTGCAAGCGGTCCCAAAAGGCCGGAGTGCCGGACAGATACCTTCCAATTCTCTTTCGTTTCTGTTATTTTTTCGTTACATTTCTGTCAGGAGTACCAATGATCTATACCATCCTCCAGATAGTTGGAAGCCTCGGTCTTTTCCTCTTCGGAATGAGAACCATGAGCGACGGCATCCAGAAAGCGGCGGGAGAACGACTCCAGGCTATCCTTAATTTTATGACCGTCAATCGTTTTGCGGCCATTTTTACAGGATTCGCCATTACGGCCATCATCCAGTCCTCATCCGCAACCACCGTCATGGTCGTCAGCTTTGTAAATGCGGGGCTGTTGCAGCTCACCCAGGCCATCGGTGTCATTATGGGTGCGAACATAGGAACCACCGTTACCGGATGGATCGTGGCGATCCTCGGCTTTAAGGTAAAAATATCGGCAATGGCCCTGCCGGCTATCGGTATCGGCCTACCCCTTATCATCATCAAAAAACTGGAAAAAGAAGAGGTCGGAGAGGCTATCATCGGCTTCGGCATTCTCTTCCTCGGTCTATCCTTTCTAAAGGATTCCGTTCCGGACATAAAAAACCATCCCGAAATTCTTCAATTTCTGAGTAACCTTACCGGCAGCGGTCTCGGTCCCTTCCTTCTCTTCGTCATGGTGGGCACGCTTCTAACCATCGTGGTGCAATCCTCCTCTGCCGCCATGGCCATCACCCTTACCATGGCATATGCAGGATGGATCGACTTCCAAACCGCCGCAGCCATCGTCCTCGGAGAGAATATAGGAACCACCGTCACCGCCTATCTTGCATCCATAGGCACAAGCGTAAACGCACGGAGGGCAAGCCGGGCCCATACCCTTTTCAATGTTTTCGGTGTCTTCTGGATGATGATATTCTTCCGTCCCTTCCTTGCCATGATAAATATGATGGTCCCCGGAGATGTCTTTGCCCCCGGCAGCGCAAATCTCATCCCGAGCCATCTTGCAATGTTTCATACCATGTTCAACATCACCAATACCATCATCTGCAGCTTTTTCATCAAACAGATCGCTCTTGTCGTAACAACCCTCGTTCCGGAAGAGAAGGGGAATGTATCGGGAAATTATCGCCTCAAGTACATATCGGCGTCCCTTCAGGACACGCCGGAGCTTTACCTTCTAACGATAAAGAAAGAGCTTGCAAAAATGACGAGCATCGTCAGCGAGATGTTCGACCGGTTTTGGGAGGTCTTCGATCATCCAGATAAAAAAATGGGCGGCGAAGTCGAACGACTGAAAGGCATGGAAGATTTTACCGATCAGATGCAGGAAGAGATAACACGATTTCTCTCTTCATGCAGCCTGGACAGCATGAACAAGGTAAGCGCAGCCAATGTCTACAGCATGATGAGAATCACCAACGAACTGGAAAGCATAGGCGACGGCTGCTATAACCTTATCGTCCTTGCCGAACGCCGATACAAAAAGAAGCTGAAAATCGACAAAGAGGCCGTCGAAGATCTGCGCCCCTATGCAGATCTGGTCCATGAATTCCTTGAATTCATAACAAGTCACCTCAACGCGCACCTTTCCCGGCAAGACCTTGAGGTGGCGCAAAAGATAGAGACGAAAATCAACAAGCGGCGAAACACCCTGAAAAAGAACGCTACAAAGCGGCTTCAGCACGGGGCGGAAGTCAAAGCGGAGCTCCTCTATATCGATGTCGTTCGTCACGTCGAACGGATCGGGGATCACTGCCTGAATGTCGCCGAGAGCCTGCGCCAGGTCTACTAAGCGCTACTGTTACTAAATACAAATACTAAACGACAGAAAAATCGATTCCCAGCAGGGCCTTACGGGCCTCTGCCCAGCGGCCGCGCCGTGAAGCCAGCCGCTCCCGTGCTCCGTCGACCCCCTCCTGACTCAAGTCCAGCCGCAAATTTCCGGCAGTTCCCGCGGCGGTGCGGTTACGAATACTCTCCACCGGGTCCCGGCCGCTTACCTGATCCAGCTCCGTTCCCACCTTTCGATAGGCATCCCGAAAACTCATACCCCCGGCAACCAGCTCCAGCGCCGCATCGGTGGCGAAAATCTCGGGGGTGAAGGCGTCGAAAAGCCGCTGCCGGTTTACCTCGAGACGGGAGATGGTCCGATCCATCACCAGGGCGGCCTGAAGGGCAAGCTCGAGGCCGAGGATAAAGGGTTCCTTGGTCTCCTGAAAATCGCGGTTATAGCCGCTGGGAAGGGAACGAATAATGCCCTTCACCTGGGAGGCCCAGGCGCTCATTGAAGCGGCCTTTGCCCGCATCAGTTCAAGTCCGTCGGGATTTTTCTTCTGCGGCATAATACTCGATCCGGAACAAAGCTCTTTCGGCAGAGAAAAATAGCCGAACTCCGGAAGGGAAAAGAGGATGAGGTCCTGACTCATCTTGCTGAAGGTCTGCATCAGCTGGTCGAGGGCATCGAGGATCATCGATTCAAACTTTCCCCGGCTATTGTTGGCATATAAGACATTATTCTGGAGCTTGGAAAATCCCAGGAGCCTTGCACTCATCTCCCGGTCCAGGGGCAGCGGCACACCGTAGCTTGCCGCAGAGCCCAGGGGGCTTTGATCGTACATAGCGATGGTAAACTCAAGGAGGGCAAGATCGTCGCCGATCTCCTCGGCCCAGGCCGCAGCCCACAGTCCTACAGAAGAGGGCATGGCCACCTGCATGTGGGTCCGTCCCGGCATGGGAACATCCCGATGCTCTTCGGCACATTTTAGGAGCCCCTGCTGCAGATCAATCCCCGCCTCAAGCACCTTACCGGCAGCCTCTCTACCGTAAACCCGCAGGGCCGTAAGTACCTGGTCGTTTCTGCTCCGCCCGGTGTGGATCTTCTTTCCGGCATCCCCGCAGGATGCAACCAGAAAATTCTCAATGGCGGTATGGCAATCCTCATCCTCACGCCGGATCGGAAACTCTCCCTTCTCATCGGCCAGGACGATAGCCTTCAGCCCTTCGAGCAACAGCTCCAGCTCTTTCCGCTTTAGGAGCCCCACAGACTCGAGCATGGTCGCATGGGCGGCGCTTGCCGTGCAGTCGGCGGCCACAAGCCGTCCGTCAAGCTCCCAATCACGTCCGACGGTGAACGCTTCGATCAGAGTATCAAGCTCGTACCCCTTCTGCCACAACTTTGCCATTTCCAGCTCCTTCTTTGATGGTTTCTCATCCGGGCGCCCCGGACCGCAGGAGCGGTCCGGCCGGCTGTGCTCCGGGGTCCGCCTTACGGCTCCCGTCCGGCTTTGCCGGACTGCCTTCGGCACCCTCCGCCTGCCTGGCGCGGAAAGAATTCACAGCAAAAACCATACTCACAGAAAGAAGCCCTGTCAACGCTCGGCCTTCACGTTGACAGGGAGGAGATTACGGCGATAGGATAGATCCATGCAATCAGAACTCTATCGCAACCTGAAAGATGCCACGCTGGAGCGATCCGAAGGCCTTTTCATAGACACCATATCCATCGGACTCGGTTATACCGCTGTAACCACCAGCGACGGAAGCTGCGGCGTTTCTTTTTCCTACCTGGACAAGAAAGAGGGATGCACCGTAGTCAAGGACCCCATGGATTATGAAGGTAAACCGGTCAGGGAACTGTTAAAGCTCCTCGACTCGGAAAAACTCGTGGAACGATCGGCCGCGATCGCCCTCATCAACGCCGTCAACAACCCCGCCTCGGCCGAACTGCCCGAAGACGACGGAACCCTTTTTGCAAAGCTCGGTATCGCAAAAGGAACCCGATGCGCCATGGTGGGCTACTTCGGCCCGGTCGTCGCCCAAATGGAAAAGGCGGGGGCCCACCTTGAAGTAATCGACGAGGGAAAAGGCATGGGAAATGCCGAACATTTTTTCCGCTACATGGAGAGCGAAGCGGAAGCGCTGATCCTTACCAGTACCAGCATCATCAACGGGAGTACCGAATCGATCCTGGGACGGCTTCGCTCTGGTGCCCGCTGCGCCATGCTGGGGCCCACCACCCCGATCATGCCCGAAGCCTTTCGTTTTTTACCCGTGGACTATCTGGGAGGCATATCCGTCGTCAATCCGGAAGGGGTATTAGCGGCCGTACGCCATGGAAAAGGTACACCGGCCATCAATCGCCACGCTAAAAAGGTGCTCAGCCAGGTTCACCCGCCGAAATCCACCACGGCAGGCAGCTCAAGCCGACCGGGATCTCTCGACACAGAAGAAAAATAGGCAAAACGGGTGAGAAAGGTACGCATAAAGGAACATTCAAGCTTCTCGTCACAATCGCGAAAGAGAAAAAAGGTTTCTCCTTCAGCGGTATCGAGAAGATAGGTCCGTCCGACATCACCTTCGTGCAGTAAGGCCCCGGTCATCGGACAAGAGGCATTGGCCCAGGCATCGGAAAGAAGCACCTCCCGGTCGGGGAAAAAAATCGTCACCTCTCCCTTATCGAATAGATAGACCCCTCCCCGATAGGAAATAACGTTGGTTGAGATGAAGGGCAGTCCCTTTGCCGTGAATGGCCCCCGGGCCAGCAACGCGACACCGGCATCGGGACGATGGGTCTCCGAGGTAAGATTTTCCTGAGCCGCAGGGGACAGGAGGATCATTACAAGAAATAAGAAAATCAGGCTTCGGCGAACGGAAGAAACCAAACGGGAAGACCCTATCTTCATACCCGAGAAAACATCGGGACGCACCTGAACCATCGCCACCCTCCGAAACAAATGTAGCACAGAGTAATGATCGAGGCAAAGGCACCCAAAGCATTGGTTGAGCCCCTCCATGAGCGTTTTTATCGCTTGTCGGAAGGGGGGCACGGCCGGGCAGATCCCGGCCGGAATCGACTACTCAAAGGCGGTATCGCTGATGCAGCTTCGGGGATCCACCGCTTCCCTCAGCATTCCGTTCTCAACCATAAACGTCACGTCATCCTCCATGGTCTTCACATCTTCTTCGGTAAGCGCGGTAATATACTGGGTCCAGTGATAAAGCTTGGCAGCATCTTCAACGGAGATACCCTGTTCGCGGGCGCCGACTTCCAGGGCCTCATCGAGATTGGCCTCCATCCATGCCATTGCCGAACGGTGAACATCCAGGTATCGCTCTACCGCTTCGGGATGTTCGTCGAGGAATTTTCCCCGCGCAGCGATCACAAGCTTTGGGGTGACGTAGCCCTTTGCGGTGGTAATGACGTGGGCCCCGCTTTTTTGGGCCTGAATAAGCAGGCTTCCCGCCAAAAGGGCTGCATCAATCTGCCCCGAAAGCATGGCTGTGGAGGCCTGTGGCAGCCCCATTTCAAGAAGCTCGACATCATTCATGCCGTATCCCTTTGCATCCAAAGCAGCGGCCAGGAGCTGATGAAGCACCGTGCCTTTCGGTCCTCCGACCTTTTTCCCTTTCAGATCGGCAATGGAAGTGATGCCGGGGTCCATGGCCACGATGGCGAAAACATCCACCGGACGGCTGAAGCCAGCGATGATACGAACATCGTTACCTGCGCTTCGGGCAAGCAGAACCGAGGTGGTGTTCATCACTCCCCCGATATCAAGAGAATCGGCGGCCATGGCCTCTGCCTGTTTTGCTCCGGAGGTGATCTCGTGATAGACGACCTTCACTCCCTCATTCGCAAAGGCCTCTTCGAGCATCCCCTTCTCTTTCATGAGGATGAGAGGAAGATTAAAAGGGGATTTCACATAGGAGACATTGATCGTCTTCAAACTATCCTCACTGCTCCCTCCGGCATAAAGGGCCGTGGCAAGCAGGGCCATCAGCGTAACAATCGCATACAGTTTTTTCATTACACGCTCCTTGATTCAGTTGTTTGATGCGGAAGAACAGATCCATCCTCCCGCAATATTGCTTCGAGTACCTTCTCCCGCAGGGAGATGAACTCCGCCGATCCGGGATTCCGGGGATAGGGAAGCGGCACCGGAATTTCCAGTCGCACCTCTCCCTGATCCATGACGCAAACCTTCCGTCCCAGGAGAACCGCTTCCGCTACATCGTGGGTGACGAAAAGGATGGTGATTTCCCGATCGAGGTATATCCTGACCAGTTCCTCCTGCAACCTTTTTCTATTCAGGGCATCGAGGGCACCAAAGGGCTCATCCATCAGCAACAGCTCGGGTTCACGACAAAGGGCCCTGCCGAGGGCTACCCGCTGTGCCATCCCGCCCGACAGCTGGCAGGGCAGGGCCTTGCGGAAGGCGGTGAGCCCCAGCACTTCCAGGGTATGGTCGAGGATCATCTCTTTTCTGGCCGGATCTTTCTCATGTTTCAGTGCCAAGGCCATGTTTTTCTCCACCGAAAGTGCCGCCACCAGGCGCGGTTCCTGAAAAACCATGGCAGTACGTCCATCCATACCGTCGAAGAAGAGACTGCCTTCATCGGAGTGCTGCAGCCCCATGATCACGTTGAGAAGGGTCGTTTTTCCGCAGCCGCTGTAGCCGACGATCGAGACAAAAGCCCCCTTGGGGACCGAGAGGTTGACCCGCTTCAGGGCGTCTATCGTCCGCCCGTCCACCTGAAAGCGTTTGGAAATGTTCGACAGGAGCACTCCTTCCATCAGACCTGCCTCCTGATCCAGGGAAAGGCTTTCTCCACCCCTTTCATCGAACAATAATCCATGAGGAGTCCCAGAGATCCGATGGAGAGAATACCGATGAATACCTTATCGGTTCGGGCGAGGAGCTCGGCATCAAGGATCAGATAGCCGAGCCCACTGGAAGCGGCTATCATCTCAGCCCCGATCAGGGCCCTCCAGCTGTAACCGAAGCCGAGCCGCAATCCGGTCAACATAGAGGGGAGTGCCTCGGGAAACAGGATGTGAAGCGTTTGCTCTTTTCTGCTGAGCTCAAGGGTTTCTCCCATTTCCAGCAGGCGATGATCGACCTGCTGCAATCCGTTCAGGGTATTGAGAAAGATTGGAAAAAAACTGGCAAGGACGATAAGAGCCAGCTTGGAGCCCTCACCGATACCAAACCAGAGGATAAGCAGCGGGACCATCGCCAAAGGCGGAGTGTTGCGGAGAAAATGAAGGAGGCCCGAGCAGTATTCCGAAAGAAGCGGGAAGAAGTAACATAACAACGCAAGGGGGAGAGCAATGCCGACGGCCAGAAAAAAACCAAGGAAGACCCGACGAAGTGAGACCAGTATATGCGTCATCAGGCTTCCATCCAGCAGCATGGATACAAAGGCCTGTCCGATTTGCCCTGGAGGAGGTATCAAATAAGGGTTGACCCATCCAGTGAGGCTAACAAGGAGATAGGCGCAAAGAACCATAGCGGGCAAAAGAAGCCGTTTGGCAGCCCTTCCAAAGCGTGTTTCATGTTCTTTCATCGAAAGACCTCTTTTCCGTCAGACAATCCCCCGGGATCAATCCTACGGATCAGATAATATCGGAGAAACCGGCAAGTCAGTATCACCCTTCCTGCCTGTTATGACGATAGCCACCGTACCACAAAAGAGGTGTACCTGCAAGGGAGGTGGGCATAAGAAGGCGCATCACAGTTGTCACACAACAAGACCGAATCTACACTTATAGTGATATACCACAAAAAAGGATTGATTAATGAAATACAAGCAACTTTCTTTTAAAACCGGCTACAAGCTCTATATCGACGAGGTCGGAGGCTTCAATTTCCAGCTGAACCGCTGGGTCACCACGGGTTTCGCATCTCAAGAGGAGATCGAAAGTATCGCCGGCGATATTGAGGGCTTCGGCACATGGCAGAGCCGTTTCCTCCACTTGGCGAAAACAGCCGAACATGAAAAACGGCTGTTGCATGCCGCCATCTATTATCGGGCCGTTGATTTTTTTGCCGAAGCAGGTACTGCCCAAAAAGCGGATGCCTACCACTCCTTTCTGAACCTTTTTTCCGAAGCCATGAAAGATCAGGATATCGAGCGTATAGAGGTTCCCTATGAGTCTGCGTTTCTGCCGTTGTTACGGCTGCGGCCGGAAGGTCGTGCAAAGGGAACCATACTCATCCACGGGGGATACGACTCATATAAAGAGGAACTCTATCCCATGGCAAGCTACCTCGCAAACAGAGGATACGAAATCGTGCTGTTCGACGGCCCTGGCCAGGGTGAGAGCCTTCATCGCTACGAATTAACACTAACGCCCGATTGGCATTATCCCGTTTCGGCAATCATCGACCATTTGGGACTCGACGATGTCACGGTTGTGGGAATTTCCCTGGGCGGCTGTCTCGCCCTCCGGGCCGCAGCCTTTGAAAAGCGAATCACCAGGGTGGTAGCCTTAGACCATTTTTACGATTGGGGACGCTGCATGGCGAAAAAAAAGAACGACCCGTATCACAGCAGCATTTTGGCCTACGCTCTTTTACGGGTTATGCTATGTTTTCCCCGGAGCTTCGACAGGCGACTTTTGAAAAAGTTGGAAACAAACTACAAGGCCGCGTGGGTCTTCAACCAGGGATGCCATATCACCGGATCGAAGAGCCCCCACGCCTATTTCGAGGCAATCATGCGTTACTCAACCAAACCGATTAACAGGCTCATTACCCAGGACGTGCTGATCCTTGCGGGAGAAGAGGACCATGCCGTCCCCGTCGATCTTTATCCCAAACAGCTGAGGGCCCTGAACAATGCAGCTTCGGTCGAAGGACGTCTCTTTACCGTCAAAGAAGGAGGAGCCCAACATTGCCAGATCGGCAATCTTCCCCTTGTTCTGGATTATATTCTGGAGTGGACGATGAGAAAAACCTGAAATACAGTATCAGTATGAGCGGTGAGCTCCTGACCTCGAGCATGATACAAGAATACGGACCTCTCATCACATCGCTTTGCCGCCGTATGGTCAGCGACGAGCACAAGGCCAAGGATGCTGCTCAGGAAATTTGGTATGAGATCATCAAGAGTCTTCCCTCTTTCAGGGGAGAGGCAAAGCTTTCAACCTGGATATACACCCTTGCCAGGCGAACCATCTGGCGCTTCATCGACGATGAAAAAAGCTTCACGACCAGGTTCCTTTCCGGCTTTTTCGTCGAACAAGAATCCAAAGGCATGACGGAAATGGATGAGCTGGCCACGGAGGATAGGATGGCATGGATAAAGCTGCAATGCCACGACTGCATTACCGGTATTATCCACTGTCTCGACAATGAATCGCGTCTGATCTATCTGATGAGGGCACTCTCTCCGCTCTCCTATCAGGATCTCTCAAGGGTTTTTGGAAAACGGGAAGAGAGCATCAGGCAGAGTTTTTCGCGCTCTTCCCGAAAGATCAACCGCTTTCTCAACGGACACTGCTTCCTCTACAACCCCAAAGGAACCTGCCGCTGCAAAATGAAGGCTCCCATTCAGGCACAGGATCTTGAACGGGAACATAAAAAGGTGCAGCTGCTTGTTAATAAATTTGTTTTTATAAAGCGTGTGGAAAGTTTTACCGAACGACGAAATTACTGGCTCAAATTTGCAGGCAAAGAGTTCACAGCGAAAACTTGATTCAATGCCCTGTCACAGGTGCATAAACTTCATCACATATATATTGAAGATCTGTCAAAAAGCGACAAGGAGATATATATGAACTTGAATTTCATCGCCCCATGCGGGGTGGATTGCGTGAACTGTGATTTCTTTTATCAAAACTGCACCCCGGCGTTTCTCGAACGAATGGCCACAGCGGCAGGAAAAACACCGAGCGAACTTGTATGCAAAGGGTGCAGAGAACAGGGAGGATGCCCGCTCACCGGCACCTGCGACACGCTTGCATGCATACGGCAACAAGGAAAGGACTTTTGCTACGAATGCGACCGCTTTCCTTGTGAACGGTTGCTACCGGCAAAAGACAAGGCTGACAAACTCCCCCATAATCTCAAGGTATACAATCTCTGCCGTATCAAAGCCGTCGGGTTATCACGCTTTATTGAAGAAGCCAAGAGGATTCGGGACTGCTATTTCAACGGCTCCATGATAATCGGAAAAGGCCCACAGTTACCAGACGATATGTGACGCTACACCAGGCAAGATACAGTACCAAAGAAAGAGGGTTATTGCCGTTTTTCAAGATAGCTGGACAGGATATCGACGGCCACGTCGATGAGGCGACTTCTGTCGATCTTATTCTTCCCAAAAACGATGCGGTCTATGGTAGAGGAAATCATATCGAAAACCACGACAGCTGCGGCTTGCGGATCGGAAATTCCAAGATCATCTTGGACGGAAAAAAAATAGCCGATTGTGGCATCCATGGTTTCGGCCATATTCCGTTCAAGAATTTCTGCTACCTCCTTATTGTAATAAGAAAGGACGGTGAGTTCCCGATTCAGTTCCCGGGTTTCTTCATGGACGTGAATCAGGTGCGCTATCAAAACACGGAGCCATTGCCGAATATCCGAACGTATGAGCATACGATCGGTAAGAAGCTCCTCTTTCGCCTCCACAAATTTCCGGTGGTAGGCTTCGAGAATCTCCAGAAAAATGGTGTCTTTATCACTGAAATAGGAATAGAAGCTACCAATGGAAACATTCGCCCGTTCGGCTATTTCGTTGGTAGTTGTTTTATAGTAACCCCTTTCACAAAACAACACCAAAGCCGCATCGAGAATCTTTTGCCTGGTCCTCAGCCCCCTCTTCTGCTTGGGTTTTCGCGGGATAGCTTTCTCCTGCTTCTTCTCCTGTCGCTCTTTCACACCACCTGCTCCTTTGCATCATTGTAGAAAAATGTTGTAAACGGTGTCAAGAAAAACATGAGTTATTACTCACAACCATATTGACGATTCGATACCACATGGCTATCATACCTTAAAATGAGTAAATACTCATATTTATGGAGAAGACGTACATGGTAAAGAAAACATATGCCGCCATTATGGCGGTGGGAGTAGGAACCTTCATGTCATCACTTGATTCGGGAGCGGTCAATCTTGCTCTGCCCCTGATTCGTGAGGGTTTCGGAACAAGCATTTCCATGGTGGAATGGATCACCACATCCTATCTTTTGATCATAAGCAGCCTTTTGCTCTCTTTCGGCCGCCTCGCCGATCTCTACGGACACAAGCGGGTATACGCAACCGGATTCATTTTCTTTGTCACAGGGTCGCTTCTCTGCGGAGTATCGACAGGCATTGAGATGTTGATCGGCGGCCGGGTGGTCCAGGCACTGGGCGCAGGCATGTTGATGGCCACAGGCCCTGCAATCATCACAAATGCGGTGCCCCCCGATCGCAGAGGAAAGGCTCTGAGCGTGGTGGCAATCGCGGTAGCCCTCGGACTGAGCGCCGGTCCGGCCATCGGCGGCATTCTCGCAACGCTCTGGGGCTGGCAAAGCATCTTTTTCATCAACCTGCCCGTTGGAATCGTTGGAATGGTGCTGGTTCGAAGGAACGTACCGAAAGATGAGAATCGTAAAGCCGTGCCCTTCGACGTTGCAGGAGGCCTCCTTATTTTTTTCGCCCTCCTCCTTCTGCTTCTACCCTTAAGCCTTTCCGGTGATCATCACATTCCTCCGATAGCCTTTGCCGCTACCCTTAGTTCTTCCTTGGTCCTTGTCGCCTGCTTCATTTTTCTCGAATCGAGACGAGAATACCCGATGCTCAACCTGATGCTTTTCAAGAACCGCATCTTTACCGCCAGTAACGTGGCAGCGGTATGTACCTACATGGCACAATTCATCATGGTTTTTCTCACCCCCTTTTACCTGCAGAACCTTCGGGGGTATTCCGCAATGGCAAGCGGTCTCATCTACCTCGCCATGCCCATTGCAACACTGTGCATTGCCCCTGTCAGCGGGGCAATCTCCGACAGATTCGACGGGAAATATATTAGTGCGGCCGGCGCGTTCGTCCTTGCCGCAGGGCTCTACCTCCTAAGCAAGCTGACAATCGACACAAGAATCGCCTATATCGACATATCCCTCGTAATCATAGGCCTCGGCTTCGGCATGTTTCAGACCCCAAACAACAGCGCCATCATGGGAAACGTTCCACAGGAATATCGGGGCACGGCTTCAGGCACCATGGCCACCATGCGCAACATAGGAATGGCTCTGGGCATCGCCGTTTCGGGAGCCCTTTTCACTTTTTCGCAGAAGCGATTGACTATTTTGCTGTCCGGCCGAGGAATGCATGGGACCATGCTTCAGGCAACGGCCTTTGCAGGGGCCCTTCACGCAACCTTTCTCGCCGCTTCGGCAGTTGCGATACTTGCCATGGCGGCATCTTTGGTCAAAGGACGCTCGAGCTAACAGCGCAGCATCATCCCCCTGCATAAAAGAAATTACACAGAACTCTATTGTTGGTATAGAGTATAGAGAGAATTACAGGAAGGCATAGCGGGATGGAGCGACTTTCTATTGGAAAAATGGCGTTTCTCAATGGCGTGACGGTCCAGACACTACGACTGTACGACCGTCTTGGGCTTCTGAAGCCGGAAGAGGTGGATGAAATCTCGGGCTATCGCTACTACGATCTAAAGCAGTCCGCCCGCCTGGATGCGATTCAGCACCTAAAGACATTGGGTATGCCACTCAAGGCCATCAAAGAGCAATTTGACCGTAAGGATATGGGGCGGTACAAGGACCTGCTCAGGGCGCAGGTCCGGCTCATCGAGAAACGGCGTGAAGAGCTCAACCTGATGAGTCGGGCCGTGGAACGTGCTCTGGAAAACTGCAGACGGTATGAAGAAGCGCCGACCGAGGGGCTTATAGTACTGGAACACCTTCCCGAGCGCCTGATATTTCGCTACAACGGCGGCATCGACATCTACGAATGCGGCCTCGAGGGATACGAGACATTACTCAGACGCTTAAAGGCCCGGGTTGCACTTCGAGGCCTTCCAATGGCTTATTTCTGTAATGTCGGTTCCATCGTCCGTAAAAGCGACCTGAAAATAGGAAGGATGCGCTCTGCGGATATCTTCCTCTTTGTCGACAACGAATTTGCCGAGCGCTATCAATCCCGTAAATCGACTGCCGACGACTCCGAAGAAAGAGCCGAAGGGATCGAAAGTATAGCAGAAGGCGTCTTCGCCTGCGTCTATTTCCGAGGATTCGAAAAAGAGCTGGGCTTTGCAGAACAATTGCTCAACCACATCGCGGCCAACAGGATGAGGATCAACGGTGATTATCTCTGCGAGGTAGTTGCCGAACTCCCCCTTTTTCCGACGGCAAGCAGAGATATGCTGGTCAAACTGGAAATTCCCGTCATGTTCTGAGAACATATAGGAATATGTAAATGGATATTTTTTTATTGACTCTATTCCATGAGCAGGGTTTAGCTTCTGTATGTGACCTGAACAACCCCGGTCGTGGAATTACGTTGCCGGGTATTTTATCTGAAAAGGAGTATACCATGCACGCAAAAATTCGAGTCATTCAGTATGGTTGCGGTAAGATGGGACGGGTGTTTCTCCGCTACCTCCAAGAGAAGGGGGCAGAGATCGTAGGGGCCATAGACATGAATCCTGCCCTGGAGGGAAAGGATGCCGGCGAAGTGGCAGGGCTTGGCATGAAACTTAATGTGCCAATCACTTCTAACGCCGAGGCTGTTTTCTCTTCATGCGATGCCGATGCCTGCATCATTGCGGTTAAAAGTCTCATGACCGATGTCGAACCCGCCTTCGAAATCGCGGCCCGTTACGGGGTAAACGCCATTTCGACCTGCGAGGAGTCTTTCTATCCCTGGACGACCTCCTGCGCAATTACCAATCGCCTTGATCGCCTTGCCAAGGAGCACAACTGCACCCTTTCCGGTTCAGGCTACCAGGATGTCTTCTGGGGAAATCTGGTAACCGCTATCGCCGGTGCAACTCACAGAATCGACCGCATCGAAGGCTCATCAAGCTATAACGTAGAGGAGTACGGCATTGCCCTGGCAGAGGTCCATGGTGCGGGGCTCTCGCCTGAGGACTTTGAAGAGAAAATAGCAAAGAACGCCAATCTTCCTTCTTATATGTGGAACACAAACGAATGGCTCTGTTCTCAACTTGGACTGTCCATTGCATCGATGAAACAGGAACTGGTCCCACTCTTCCACGATAAGGACCTGAAATCAGAAACCCTCGGTCGTGTCATCAAGGCCGGCCAGGCAACCGGGATGTCCGCCGTCGTCACAACAGAAACCTACCAAGGCATCACCCTGGTCACCCAGTGCATCGGTAAGGTCTATGCACCCGGAGAGGTCGATACCAACGAATGGAGCGTGAAAGGCGAACCCGATACCACCATAACCGTAACACAGCCAGCCACAGTAGAACTGACCTGTGCCACCATTGTCAACCGTCTCCCAATTCTCATCGAATCCCCTGCAGGATTCTACACAACAGAGAAGATGCCTCAGGCACGATATCTACCCTATCCGATGCACGTTGGATTACGAAAGCTTTCCTAAATCGATACGCCTTTATAAGACATCATTCGCGCCGTGGCAAAAACATGGCGCGGATCTATTGACACAGGAGGGAAAATCATGATTTCCCTTATATATGCGGAAATTACGAATCCCTGCTTTTCTGGTTATTGTTTTTCTTTGGCTTTGCCCGCCATACGGTCTGCCCATCTGGGGCCAGGTGAGCTCTTCGGTGCTTGCCGTCAGCGGCCATCAGTGGCGGCTTATGAGAACGGAACATTACGATATCGTCTGCCCCGCAGACATCTTGGCTTCGGGACAATACGTCGCTAATCTGCTTGAACTTCTTGCCCCGTATCAGCAGCAAAGCCTGCACCCGGAAGAAAACTACCGTTATACGATTATCCTCGATGAGGAAATGTTTACGGCCAATGGTTTTGTGATGATTCTTCCGCGCTTCAGCATGTTTTTCGGGCTACCAAGCACGGAACTGGGCTTTGAATGGTATCCTCTGCTTGCCGTTCATGAAGGACGGCACATGTTTCAACTCGATACGGGCAGACAGGGAACCACCAAGGTATTAACCTGGCTTTTTGGGGAACAGGGGTTGGCCCCCTTCTTTATCGGGCCCTCCTGGCTCTTTGAAGGGGATGCTGTCTTAACAGAAACCCTTCTAAGCCCATCAGGCCGGGGCCGGAATCCCTTTTTCAGCCTGCCGTTCAAGGCCATAGCCCTCTCTCAGCAGCCGCCCTCTTATCAGGCAATGCTTCTCGGATCCTACAAGACCAAAACCCCGGGGGCCTACCCTCTCGGCTACATGCTCTACACCAGGGCCCGAAGCGAATATGATTCCCAGGCCCCCGATACCATTTTTTCCGCCCTGGCACACGTTCCGCTGCCGGTACTGGGGCCCTATATAGGGGTTCACCGGGCAACTAACCTCTCTCCTGCAGAGCTTTATCGGGAAACCGTGGAGACATACGGTGATTTTTGGCGCCGCCAGTCCGAGATTTTGCCCAAGGATACCCTTACCCGCCTCACCCCCCTGGCCCAAGATGGTTTTCAGGTCTATCGGAATCTCAGGCTGAGCTCCGACGGAATGCTTATTGCCTGGTTTTATAGCTTCAACAGGGGAAATGAAATCCATATTCTTTCCAAAGAGGGAAAACTACAGGAAAGGCTGGCGGCGGAACCCCTCGGCAACATCGACGCAGGCGGCCCATACATCATATGGGATGAGAATATCGAGGATGCCAAGTTCATGAAATCATCGAATCGCATTATGCTGTATGACCGCCGAACAGGAAAACGGCGTTCTCTCGTCGGAAAGGGCCGTTATACCGCCCCCTCTTTGAACAGCGACGGTACGCTTGCCGGCTTGCTGCGCTGGAATGAAGATCAGAGCGGAGAACTGCTGATCGTGGAGACCGAAACAGGGACCACGCTTGAACACTTCGACCTGCCGCAGGGTGAATTCTGGTCCTCCTTCGACTGGAGTGACGACGGAAAACGAATTTGTTACCTCAGTAGCGGGATTCTCGGCCAAACGATCGGAGAGATCGACCGTGAAACAGGAAAGCCCCGAACACTTGCTACATCCACGGAATTCACCTTCCAGTCGCCCAGATTCATCGACGGCGGCATCCTCTTTACCTCGAGCTACTCCGGGGTCCCGGCGGTCTATCGGCTTCGGTATGGAGACACAGAACCCGAGCTGGTCTTTCACCGCAACCTCGCGACATTCGATGCCGACGTTTTCAGCGGCGGGCAGCAGATCTATTTTATCGACTATTACGGCATCCGGGGCAACTGCATCGGCAGCGCCGAGCTGCCATCCTCCAAAGGAATACCGGAGAGCCTGGTTCCGGTAATGCGGGAAGATTTCTTTCGATCGCTGCTTGAACAAGAGCCGGGGGCGGGAATCCTGCAGGCGGATAACATACCGAAGGAAGTGTATCCGGATGAGGCATACAACTTTTCGACCAAGGGGCTGAAACTCCACTCATGGAGCCTCCAGCCCCGTTCTGCGGACATGCTGAACAACCCAACCATCGGCCTGACCCTGAAGGCAGATACCATCGCCCATACCATGAGCCATCAGGCAGATATGGTCTATAACCTAAACGAAGAAACCTTCGGTGCCGAATACACCTTTACCTTTCGGCAATTCCGGCCCGATATCTTTTTCCAGGCGGATTCGAAGGGACGTGATAACGGAGAAGATCGATGGACGGAAATAGGAGGAACAGCGGGGGTGGCACTTCCCTTCGGATCCTCGTGGGGTACCCAATCCTGGGCCCTGACGCCTGCGGTGAGTCTGCGAGGCGAAAGGAATCTGGACGCAGAAGCCAGTGACGCTCAGATGGAGCTCACCTACCTGGTTGAGGCTTCACGTCTTGGCCCCTCCACGTTTCGAAGTCTCCAGCCGAGGTGGGGAGTAAGCGGAAGCATTGGATATACCGACGATCCCTTTACCGGCACTCCCGGGGATCACTTTGTGCTCGAAGCGAGTATGATGCTTCCCGGCCTGCAGGCCAACCATGGGATACGGATCGGAGCTGCCTTTGAGCAGTACAGCAACGACGATTCAGGGCTCGTCTCCTTTCCCCGGGGCTGGGACTACAGGGAAACAGAAAAACTGGCGGCGATGAAAAGCGAGTACATCTTTCCCCTGGCCTATCCCGATGCATCCCTCGGCGCCCTGGCGTTCTTCAAGAGGCTGAGGGGCGGCGTCTATTACGATATGCTTCAGGATATGGAGGAGGATTCCTTCTACAGCTCTGCGGGGGCCGAACTCAACCTTGATTTCAACCTTCTGCAGCTCCCGATTGAACTCTCCGTCGGCATACGTGAATACTACCGCTTCGAGTCGGGAGAATCGGGAGTGCAGATCCTCCTTTTGGGGAGCTCCCCGTAAGCGCGCTATTCCACCGTGACGCTCTTGGCCAGGTTTCGGGGCTGATCGACATTTCTGCCCAGCTCCAGGGCACAGTAGTAGGCAAAAAGCTGAAGCGGTACCACCATGAGAAAGGGGTACATCAGCTCCTCGGTGTGCGGGATGTAGAGATAGTCGTCGGCGATGTCGGCGACCTCTTCATCCCCTTCTACGGCCACCGCGATGACCCTTCCACGGCGGGCCTTCACCTCTTTCATACTGGTAATGACCTTATCCCGCAGAGAGTCGTCCGAAACCAGGAAGAGGCTGGGGGTCTGCTCATTGATCAGGGCGATGGGACCATGCTTGATTTCGGCGGCGCTGTAGCCTTCGGCATGGATATAGCTGATCTCCTTTAGCTTGAGGGCCCCTTCCATGGCGACAGGGTAGTTTATCCCCCTGCCGAGAAAGAGAAAATTCTCGTAACGGGCATACTTTTTGGCCAAACGGCGGATCGGTTCGGTCTGTCCGAGGATGGTTTCGATCTGAGAGGGAATATGCTTAAGCGCCTTGGCAAAATCGAGGCCCGCCTCCCAGGACATGTGCCGCATACGAGCCATGAGCAGGGTAAAAATATAGAAGACGGAAATCTGGCTGGTAAAGGCCTTGGTCGAGGCAACGGCGATCTCCGGCCCCGAGTGGATATACACGCCACCGTCGCTCTCCCGCGCAATGGTGGAGCCAACCACATTACATACCCCGAGCACCTTACCGCCCTTTCGCTGAAGCTCCCTGAGGGCGTAGAGGGTGTCGATGGTCTCTCCCGACTGGCTCACGGCAAAGTAGAGGCTGCCGGGGGTCACAATGGGGTTTTTATAGCGGACCTCGGAGGAGAGCTCGGCAGAGCTCTTGATTCGTGCCACACTTTCCAAGAGATACGCACCGACCATCCCCGCGTAATAACTGGTACCCGCGGCAACGATACCTACATTATCCACGCCAAGCAAATCACGCGCACTCATATTAAGCCCGCCGAGATGACCGGTGGCCCCGTCGAGGTTGATTCTACCGGAAATGGCCCGTTCAACCGACGCAGGCTGTTCGTGGATCTCCTTTTCCATGAAAAAGGGGAAACCGTGTTTCTCGATCTGTTCCAGCTCCCAGCCGATCTCATGGACCTCCTTGGTGATCCTACGCTCGCTGCTGTCGAAGGTAACGTGCCCGTCCCTGGTGATGCTCACCATCTCGCCATCGTTGAGATAGATCACCTGTTTGGTATAGGCAAGCATGGGAGTGACGTCGCTGGCAAGGAACATCTCTCCCTCACCAACCCCCACAACCAAGGGTGAGCCGTTACGAGCGCCGACAACCTTTCCCGGTTCATCGGCATGGACCACTGCAATGCCGTAGGTTCCCTTTAGAAGAAAAATGGCTTCCCGTACCGCCTTTTCAAGATCTCCCTGATAGAGATCGGCGATCAGGTGAGCGATCACCTCGGAATCGGTATCGCTGACAAATCTATGCCCGTCGGCAACAAGACGCTCTTTCAAGGGAATATAATTCTCGATAATACCGTTATGGACCAGCGTCACCTTTCCTGTGTCGTCGCTGTGAGGATGGGCATTGATATCATTGACCTCTCCGTGGGTGGCCCATCTGGTATGACCGATACCCCAACCGCCTGCCGCATCATCGGGAACAATCGCACGCAGATCCGCAATCTTTCCTGTACGTTTGTAGGTATGAAGGCCCCCATCCTCGCCGTCGACACAGATACCTGCAGAATCATAACCGCGATATTCGAGGCGTTTAAGCCCATCCAGCAGGACCTCGGCGGCAGGTCGCGGGCCACAGTAACCGATTATTCCGCACATGCTTGTATAGACTCCTTTTCGATCATGTTCAGTTATTAGAAAACAAGATACCCGCTTTTTCTTATTCTGTCAGGATCGGGAGGGGCGATTTTCGGCAAGGGCCGACAATCGTCTTCGGTCTATAAGGCAAAGGGTATCTTGATTGGTCAGCTCAAGAATATCGTCCCTTCGCAGCTCTTCGATAAAGTCCCGAATATGCTCCTGAGGGACCTCCATGGAGAGGCTCAGTTCCCGCAGTAGCCTGACATACTCCACACCCCCGCCCTCTCCCGACTGAACGGTAAAGGCATAGAGAATATTGAGGGCGATCAGGCCCCGTTCATTTCGTCGGACCAGGTGTTGTATCTGAAGATTCGCCTGTTGAAGACGTCTACTTAATTTATCAATGATATTGAGGGCGATCTTGGCATTCTTCTCAATCATGCTGATAAAGCCCTCACGGTTGAAGCTCAGGAGCTTCACCGTTGTCGCGGCAGTGGCACTGGCACTACGGGGCATACGACTCACAATCGCCATCTCGCCGAAGAAATCCCCTTTCCCGAGAACGGCAAGAACATGCTCTTTTTCGCCCATGGTCTTTGTTATCCGGATACTGCCTTCCTGGATGATATACATCCGATCCCCTTCTTCCCCTTCCCGGAAAATGATCTTTCCGCTGTCAAAGGTCTGACCGTATTTCGAAAAAAGATTCTCATCCATAGCCTTCTCCGTCTTGAATCATCACGGCTGTTTTTCCCGTGTAACAACCAGGAGGTTATCATGAAAACAGCCCGTATGGTTCTCTGTTCGACGCCACTGCTTGCAACGCTTCTTATCTCCGGCTGCGTACCACTGGAAGAACCGAGCCTCTTTGATCTCGGAGACCTGGCTCCACCGATCTTCCTCGGCCTTTCCCAACCCGATGACCGGACGCTCTCACTGGAATTCAGCGAAGCGGTTACGGCAAAAGAGGGAACAGTCCGTATCACAGGCAGTTCCGGTGAAAGTGTCACGGTGACACAGATCCTTGACCACAAGCATACACTGGATCTCACTTTTGTACAGCCTCCGGAGGCGGGAATACGTTGCACCGCCGAGCTCTCCGTTTCCGACGAGGCCGGAAACAGCCTCGACCTGCTGGTTCCCTTTTACGGTATCAACCCCGATCTCCCCGCAATGCTGATAAACGAAATCACAACCCAAGGCTCTTCCTCTTCGCCGGATATGGTGGAACTGCGGGTATGTGAAGCGGGAAATCTTGCGGGGGCCCTTCTCTGTGAAGGGATAGATGGGGATTGTATCCAGGAAATCGTATTTCCACCGATCGAAGCCCTCGCCGGTGATTTCGTCATCATTCATTTCAAACCACAGGGAATTGAAGAAGAGATAAATGAGACGGACGATCCCGCAGCATCCGGCGGCCTAAAAGCCCACCCACAGGCCTGGGACCTGTGGGTGCAGGGAGGAAGCGGCCTTTCCGGCAATAACGGCGTGATCGCACTCTACACAAGACCGGGAGGCCCTGCGATAGACGCCTTTCTCTACAGCAACAGGACCAGTGAATCGGATAGCGACTATCGGGGCTTCGGAAGCTCGGCCGTTCTAAGACGAGCAGAAGCCATTTGTGAAGCAGGGATGTGGATGGCCGCCGATGGGCCGGTGCGTCCGGAAGATGCCGTGAATCCGGAGCCAAGCACCGCCACCAGATCAATGTTTCGTAAACCGGAAGAGGCAGATACGAACAGCTCCGTCGATTGGTTTATCGCCCCAACCGGCGGAGCAAGCTTCGGATCGGCCAATGGAAATGAAGTCTATGAACCGTAATGTTTTTAGATGTAATCGGCAAAAAGCTTTTCAATGGCGTCCCGGCTACCGGCGCCCACCTGCTGATTCACAACCTCACCCCCCTTGAAAACCATCAAGGTCGGAATGCTGATAATGTTGAAACGACCGGCAAGTGCTTCTTCCTGATCCACATTAATCTTTCCGACCTTGATTTTCCCATCAAAATCTTCCGCAATTTCTTCAAGAATAGGGCCAATCATCTTACAAGGCACGCACCATTCGGCCCAAAAGTCGACAAGTACGGGAATAGCAGAGTTCTGGACCTCATCTTCAAAGTTGGCAGAGGTAAGCGTTACTTCTTTTGCCATGTATTACTCCTTCCTGCGTTTCAGATCTTGTAACCGAAAATTACTCAGTATAGTATGCACGAATTCCGCAGCACTTTCCACCTGTTTTCGCTCCTTTCCGTCGACGGAACCCTCCTGCTCCAGGTCCCGTAGTGCGGCTTTAAGTTCGTGGAGGAAAAAGGACGCATCCAGCATTGCACGCATCGACTCCTGCCCTAACTGTCGTTCGTCCCGTGGAAAACGGTTTTCAAGATTGTTGTAAGCGTAGAGGCGTGGAGGGAAACCGTCGCCGCCATAACCGGTAAATTCAAAAAGATTACGTTCTAATTCGACAAGAGGACCCGAATAGCGAGAAGGATAAATCCTCCGGAAAACCTTCGCAATCGAGGTCCAATACTCAGACTCGAACTGTCGCATCGCGCCGTAGAGCCTATCCAGATCGTAGGACTCATCCCAACGAAGACCAATTCCGGGATATATATCGATCTTTTCACGCAGCCTGCGTAATATCCGGTCTGCAAAGTCCTCCCGTTTGGCAGCCACTCTCTTCCTATCAACGCCGTTTCCGGAGTCTGCAAGCCTTCGGTTCTCATCGGCAATTCTGCGCTGCTCACAATCGGCGGAAAGCTCTTTAAGTGCCTGCATTTCCGCCGCCAGGAAATTTTTCATGTCGATCCTGGCACGAAGCGCCTGAAGATAACGATCTTCAAAGCCCGACTTCAAGCGGGGGCTAAGCATGTAGCCAACTATGATCGAATCGTATGTACGACGAAGTTTATCGACCGCCTTGCCGACCTCCTCTTGCGAGAGAGGTTTGGCTTTAGGCGGTCGGTGTTTTCCACGCTGGGCATCTTTTGAGGCCATTTGATCCATAGCATCTAACAGCCCCACCTCGCTTGTCAACCGGCTCTGCCTGAAAAACCGCCACCGCCGTCATCCGCCGAGGAGAATAACGGGTGATTCATCCCCCCACACTCCCCGGCGTTTATCATACGGTATCAAACGGCCTTCAGAAGCTCATCCTCTTCAATAGAAATGATCTCCGGTTTCGGTGCATCATCACCTTTACCCCCCCCTTCATGCTTCTCCTTTGGTCTCCGTCCGAATTCAACCCGGTTCGCCACGATCTTTACCCTTTCATGCCTGCCGCCCTCAGCATCGGTCCAGCGATCCTGCTGCAATCGACCGATAACATGCACCTCCCGCCCCTTTTCCAGATAGGTGGCACAGTTTTCAGCAAGGGTAGCCCAGGTTTCGATGGTAAAAAAAGAGACATCCTTTTTCTCTTCCTCCCCCGCCTGGTAATCTCTGTTGACGGCGATAGAAAAAGTACATACCGCCCTTCCGCCCGGAGTTTTCTTCAAGCCCGGATCTTTTGTCAGATTTCCCGCAACAAATACATGATTTCCCCAAGTCAACATATCGACGTTCCTCCTGTAATGGACGCTTCCGGAATGGCGTCTTCATATTCTATCTACTGAAGAAACGACACCGACAATTCAATATACGTCCCTTAATTCATGCTATAGTAGGCCTATGAACAACAATAGACGCAATAGACGGCTAAAGATACACACACAGACCCTTGGCGTACTGGCCATGAGCCTGATACTCATCGGCCGGATTTCGGCAGCAGAAAGCAGCACCACCCTGAAACTTATCGGAAGTTCGGCACCGGAAATCCAGGTACAGGGGAACTACTCCCTATGCCTACCAGTGCTGACAGGTTCAGGGGCACTGACCAGAGGAAACAACCTCACCATTGATCTTAGCGGTAAGCTTTCCCCCATCAGTACCCAGGGATCGGCAACAGCAACATTGACGCCCCTTGCAATCCTCCAGCTTTCCGCCGGAGGCAATATCGGCACAGGATGGTCTATCCCCTTTGGAGACGAAATGGAGGGCATACAGGTCGACCGGTATGGAACAGAACCGGAAGATGATGCCTTCGGAGGAATCTACCTCAAGGGCAAGGTCGGCGCAGCCTTACAGTTCGATACCGGCGTGCTCTTTCCCGGCCCCTGGAAATCGATTCTGCTGCGAAGCTATCATGAAATACATCATACAGCCTACACTGGTGCGGACGAAGATGAGCTATGGGATTTCGAGCTTTCGGGCGGCAGGGTAAACGGTTTCAATTACTACGCCAGCTACTTCATAGGATACAGAATGCCCCTCGCGCTCGAAACCGTCGGCGTGCTTTTAGAGGTCGACGAACTCGACCTCGGCGGGAAGATGTTTCCCGATCCCTTCTATACCATCGGGTTGGTTTCAAACATCAGAATCGGTAAAACCTTTTCTATGGCTCTTATCCCGCAGATTACTACAAGGAAAATTGATAAGGATACGCGGACCAGCAGTAGTGAAAACTTCTTTTTCAAACGTTTTGCATTTCAACTGGAGTGGAAGCGGTAGTGTCGGCAATCCTGGTGGTAATCATACCCATTACAAGGTAAAACCCTTTCTTTTAGCTTTTCCGGCCGCCTTTTCCCATGGTTGGCCCCTACATGACTATGGGAAAATGAGCTGCAGGATATGTTCCACCAATATTCCTGACAGTAGCAAAAAGAAAGCCTGCCCGCGTTCCCAGCCATTGGGTATAGGCTTGCAGACATCAAAAAAGCCATCCGCCCGAAGGCGGATGGCCCTATAAAAATCTTTGCTTTGCTTTTAGATAGGATTAGAAATCCACGCAAACCTTGAAGTAGACGCCACCATCAGAAAGCTGTGAGATGGATTTGTAGTCAACTTTACCACCATAGCCGTCAGAATAGAGGTAACCAAAGGTATAAGCAGCACTACCGACAGTATAGGTAGCACTTATATCGAGACCCAAAAAGGTATCAATATCCTCACCCGCTGCATCCTTAGCATCACCCATGAAAAAAGCAGCTCCCACATCAGCAGACAGGTCATCGGTAAGGGCATAGGTTGCGTCAAGACCCAACTTATCGTTATCAGTATCCTTATCACCCTGGTAGCTCACGCCAAACCCGGCCGCAGAAACAGTGTAGAACGCACCAACACCATATAGAATTTCCGTATTGGTACCATCACCATCTTTAGGATCAGCAGGCACAATAATCTTCTCATCTTTATCCATATCGTAGTTCAAGCTACCGCTGAGACCAAGGCCCATATCATTACCCAAGTCCATTTCGTACTTTGCCTCGGTGTAGAGCATGCTGTGAGCATAGTCCTTATCAGAAGTGATGTAACCGACGGTTACACCCAAAACATCATTCTGGAAAGTACCGCCAACAAGAATGGCAGGATCATTGTCGACATCCGCATCAAAGGTTCCCGCAAGAACCAGGGTAATCATGTCGTTGGGCATAATCTCAAGCTGTCCGGCACCTTCCTTGGAAAGCTCGATGCCATCAAGATTTTCCCACCCCCAACCGGTGATGTCGAAATCGTCGCCGATGCTGAAACCGTCATAACCAACAGTAGATACGATACCAATAGGAAGACCAAGCTGGGCGCCCCAGTCGGTCACGATCTCGGCATAACCCAAACCAAGGTCATGTGTAGCAATATCGTTGGTCGTATCTTTGTCCTCAATTTCAGTCTTGAATGTGTTGTAGTCATCCATGGTTACCGCAAAGTCAAGTTCGATTTTATCAAACTTTCCGGTAAAACCAGGACCCTCATCGGCATCACCGGCCATAAAACCGTAGTCGAATTCGCCGGTCAGACTCATTTCGGCAGACACGACAAAAACACATGCCAAAGCCAAGATAAGAACAAGAGCAATTTTTTTCATCCGTTCTTCCTCCATTGTGTTTTAGGGAGCCAAGCATACCGCCCGACTAATTCCCTTTCTCAATTTATACTGTGGCCAGTATATCAATCCCCGTTCAACGCTGTCAAGCAAAAAACCTTGTTTCAAATGTTAGCAAAGTATCAGAATGATGGTTGATCAAAACAAAACAGGCGCGCAATAATGTAACATACGGTAAGGATCTATCGCTGAAGGTATATAAACCATGGGCATAAACGAACGAAAGCTTCGCGACAAGGAACGAAGGGTCGCTGAAATTCTCGAGGCGGCAAAGGGCCTGTTTCTCGACAAGGGCTATCTCCATACCACGATGCTGGACATCGCGGAACGGTCGGAGCTGAGCAGGCGGACCATCTATCTCTATTTCAGAAGTAAAGAGGAGATAACCTTTGCGGTGATGGTCGGCTCCTTCGGATTGCTTCGCGATAAGCTGAAGGAAGCGGTAAAGAAGGCATCGACGGCACTGGGTCAGCTCTACCGGATGAAGGAGGCCTATTTCGACTTCTATCGCAACCATTTCGACGACTTTTACTCTACCCTCTACTTCGATCTCAAGCTCAACACGAAGAATATCACGACGGAAGATGCCAGAACCTGTTTCAATATCATAACCGAAATCGTACAGTTGCTTTCGGATGTGCTGCAGCGGGGGATGGAGGATAAGACGCTTCGCCCCATAGAAAAAGTCGACCGTACTGCCTTTACCATGGCCACCATTATCATGAGCACGATGCAGAAGGCGGCCATTCGCAAGGAACTGCTTGAGTACGCCACGGATTTCACCGAGGAGGAGATAATCAGCGAGATGTTCGACCTTCTCTTCCTTTCGGTTAAGCATTAATTCTCTACATATTTATCGCTTTTTCTTCTCCTCTGATTGACGATGGATGATGTGATTGTTATGTTTATTGCACATAGAGTGCAATAAATACACGCAAAGGATGTTTACATGAAAAAGATTGTGCAGCACCCAAAACTGATCATAGGCATCATCCTTGTCGTCACCCTTGTATTGGGGTTTCAGATCCCCAATATCGTGATCGACAATGATGTGAAGAACTACTTTCCGGAAGATCATCCCTCCAATATTCGTATGGAAGAGTTGGATGATATCTTCAGCGGTCAGGTTATGATGGCAATCTCCGTAACCAATGACGAGGGGACGATTTTCACCCCCGAGGTGATCGATGCCGTCTCCAATCTGGTCGAAGCGATCGAACCAATGGCCCATGTAGAGGATGTCGATGCGCTGACAAACTCAGACTTTCCAACGGGAACAGAGGACGGCATGGCGGTAGGTCCACTGGTATGGGATGATTTCGACAATAGTCCAGAGGCCTTTGCCACCCTGAAAGAGCATCTTCTGGAGTGGCCGCAGATGTATCGACGGGCCCTCTTTTCCGATGATTTCACCTCGACGCAGTTGATCGTTTCCATCGAAGAGGGGCTTCCCTCCGAAGAGATGAGCGTTATCTACAAGAATGTCGAAGATGATATCGCCAAGCAGAAAGAGCTGCACGAGGGCCTGACCTTCAGGTTAGCCGGTGATCCGGTCATCTTCGAGCGGGCAAAGGACTATATGTACAGCGACCTGGGTCATCTTGTTCCTGTCGTTATTCTGGTGGTCCTGTTCTGTCTCTATTTTTCCTTCCGCAGGATACGAGGGACCCTCCTTCCCCTGATCGCCGTCACCATCAGCACCATCTGGACCATCGGGATTATGGCCCTTTTCGGTGTCAAGTTTACGGTTGTGTCCACCTGTCTGCCGGTTCTGCTCATCGCCGTGGGAAGCGCCTACGGTATCCACATGATGAACCACTATTATGCCGAGATTGCAGGTAAGGAGGGAAAGGTCTCCTTTGACGAGCACAGGGCCTTGGTTACAGCCTCTTCGTCCCACGTCGCAAAACCCATTCTCCTCGCCGGTTTTACCACCATCGTCGGCTTTGCCTCGGTTACCACCAGCCCCATCGTACCGCTGAAGCAGTTCGGAATTTTTGCCGCAGTGGGATCGGCCATCGCCCTGCTCCTCTCCCTTACCTTCATCCCCGCAATCTTGGTAGTAAGTCCTCCCAAGCAGCGGAAGCATGAAGAAAAACAGCACAAGACGGAGGAAGGAGAAGGAGCATTGATGAAGATCTACGGTGCGTTAAGCAGACGCCACTGGAAGATTATCTTCATTTCCCTGGTCGTCGTCGGAGTGTCCCTCTGGGGCCTCTTACGACTGGATATCCAGAGCGCCCTTCTCGATTATTTTCCCAGCCACAGCACCATGCGCGTGGATACCGACTACATCAGCGATAAATTCGGCGGAACGACAACCTTCAGCGCCGTGGTCCGGGCCGATGAGGGGAAATCCATTATCGATCCCGAACTTCTCAAGAGCATGGACGACCTGAGCCTCTACCTCCAGGAACATCACCCCGAGATCGGGAAAATCATCTCCTTTACCGACTTCATCAAACGGATGAATCAGATCATGAATTATCCGCCGGCCACCGTCGAGGCGACAAGCCCTGAGACGGGGACGGAATCCGGCCAGGGTTCCAATCAGGGCTTCGGAATGGATAGTTTTTTTGACGACGATACGAGCCTGGCCAACGAACCGGCTGCTACGGCAGAGGCTTCCGACGACGGTTTCGGCAGCTTCTTCGACGATGCAGAGCTGGGCGGGGAAGCTGAAACGGCTGCCGCCACGGCGGATACGCACGAGACGGGCCAGGATCCCACGGAGAAATACAACTACGATACCTACAACACCGAGATGACCTACCGTGATTTTCTCGCCCTGCTTGAGGATGCCATTTCGAAACGGGCCGGCTACACCATGAGTGTCGACGAGCTGGTGAAGGGCATCGAGAAAGGCTTCAACTACAAGGGTGCGGATTACTATGAGATCCCCTACGATCCGGCAAAGTATCCGGTAGCCAGCAGGAAGGAGTTGGGAAACCTGGTCAGCCAGTATCTGCTTCTTTACTCAGGATCCCTGGATGATTATGCGAACGACCCCCTTGATCCGGATATTGCCCGCATGTTGATTCAGCTAAAAACCCATAAAACCAGCGACACCGATGCGGTAATCAAGGATATCAACACCTATGTGGCGAAGCATTTCCCCGAAGGATATCGCGTGGAATGCACCGGTGTGGCAGAGATGGAAAAGACCCTGACCGACATGGTGATCAGCTCTCAGCTCGTCAGCCTTTTTGCGGCCCTCCTGATCGTCTTTGTCATTGTCGCTATCTCCTACCGTTCCCTGGCTGCCGGAATCTTCGGTATTATTCCCCTCTCCATGGCCATTCTGGTTAATTTCGGCATCATGGGGATCACCGGCATCAGACTGGACATGGTTACATCGATAATCGCATCCATAGCCATTGGAATCGGCGTCGATTATACCATTCACTTCCTCGATAACTATCACCACGAACGGCTGGCCAGTGATGATCTGGAGCTGGTAACCCGAAATACGATACTCCTTTCAGGTCAGGCCATCATCATCAATGCGGTATCGGTCGCCCTCGGCTTTCTGGTACTTACCCTTTCATCCTTCGTGGTGCTTAGATATATCGGGCTGCTGGTGGCCATCATTATGATTACCTCATCCCTTGCAGCAATGACCATCCTGCCCGTTCTTCTAAACATCTTTAAACCGGCCTTTATCAGCAGACCGGCGAACATCAAACGACCGGGAGCGGAGACTTCCGGGAAGGAAGAGTAACATGAAAAAACTAACCATCATTGCGTTGGCGGCAGCCTTCCTGCTGCCGGCGACAAGCTTCGCCCTTACCGGGACCGAAATCGCTCAGAAAGCCTACGACGTGGAAGACGGTACCACCCGACATACCGCCGTTCAGATGGACCTCATCGATAAAGACGGTTCGGTAGATGCACGGCTCATCGAAGAGTGGGGCAAGGACGATGAGAACGACCTCACCTCCGTGGTCATGGTCTTCAGAAGCCCAGCCTCCGTCCGCGACACCAGGTTCCTCCAGATCGAAAACAAGGGACGGGACGACGATAAATGGATCTACCTCCCCGCCCTCAAACGAGTCAGAAGGATCGCTTCCAGCGAAGGCGACAAGTCATTCATGGGATCGGATGCCACCTACGACGACATGGACACCAGAGAGGTCGAACAGGATACCCACGACCTTATCAAGGAAGAGAGCGTCGGCCAGTGGAACTGCTACGTGGTCAAAGACACCCCGGTCGATCCATCCGACAGCCAGTATTCCTACCGCATCTCCTGGATCGACAAGCAATCCTTTGTGCCCGTCAAGATGGAGATGTACGACAAGCAGGGTGAGCTGGTAAAGGTCCTCACCGTAGAAAAGCTTGAGAAGGTCCAGGGATACTGGACTCCCCTCCAGAACCTCCTGAAGAACGTACAGACCGGTCACTCCACCAGGCTGACGGTCAAGAAGATCGTCTTTGACGAGAGTCAGCCCGACGCCCTGTATACCACCAACTTTCTCCAGACCGGACGGGTCCAGTAGGAGGGAGGTATGAGCAGCTTGAAAAGAACAGCAACGGTGGCCTTCACGGCCGCCGCCCTCCTGCTGGCAGGGGTAAGCCTTCCGGCAGACGACTTTTCCTTTGACGACTTCGGCAGCTCCGACTTTGGTGATGACACGGGGACAGCGACGGCAGGAAGCAGCTCCGCCATAGAAGTGCACGGAGAGCTGGACGGAAGCCTGAGGGCCACCGTGGGGGAGGATGCACTCTCGGATATCGGTGCTATAAGCAGCGAGGACGACAG
>NZ_KB899427.1 GCF_000378205.1 Sediminispirochaeta bajacaliforniensis DSM 16054
TTTATAGAGTTCCTGTTCACGCTTTTTCACCTGGTCAAGTTCCTGGTTCTTTTTGTTCTTACGCTCAAAAAGGGAACTCGCATTCTGTAGAAGTTGTTTCTTCCAGGCACTGATCTGGTTGGGATGGACTTCATACTCCTCTGCCAGCTCCTGCAGTGTTTTTTCTTCCTTCAGCGCTTCAAGAGCTACCTTGGCCTTGAACTCTTCATCAAACTTTCGCCTCACGTACTTCTCCTTGTATATGGTATCATACATCGGAGATTCTACCTTACGCCTTGTTAAAAACTGTTCGGAAATCTGGGCTCAGCATACTTTGCATCTCAGGATAAAGCCCAATACTTCGGCAGGATTCTTTACTACACTGCCTGAAGAAACAAAGGTTCAGGTTGTGGAAGAGGGATGGACCCAAATCATCGACGACATCACCGCCCCCTGGTTCGAGGTGATAAGCGAATCAGGTTATAAGGGGTGGTGCTTTGGCGGGTAACTTGCAGAAATACAACCTGCCGTGGCCGATAGCCCGCCGACTACAGAGACAAAAACGGCTCCTGTTGCTGCTGGCCCAAATGCAGATTCCCACGGCTCTAATCTAAGATCGATACTGCGGGATCTTTCTTTTGCAAAGATTGCCACCGGTATCGTTATTGTTGCGCTTTTGGGTTTGGGGTTTTACTTCCGCAAAAAACAGCAGTAAGCAATGGCCCTGGAGTCCCGCGGGGACGAGGAGGGCGATCGGGAGTGAGCCCGTGCCCGAGTCCCGGAAACGCGGGGCGAAGCGTTGGAGCGGAAAGCCCGGCCCCGCGCAGCGGGGAGCCGCCCCAAAATATTCGGGCAATGAGACACGGTAGATTTTATGGCTATGCGAAGTCACGATGCAGGGAATAAACAAAAAAAGTTTGAACGCGACGGGATTCGAACCCACGACTTCCACCTCCGGAGGGTGGCGCTCTATCCAGCTGAGCTACGCGTCCAGTGTGAAGATTACTATAGCGATATGAACGCCCCTCTGTCAAGGAGGTGTGGGCATGGGGAATTTACGGTGTTGTCAGAAGGGAGAACCGACCGCAGGAACACGGCAAACAGAGGCTTGTCCCCTGCAGGGCAATTCTTGACAGCAACGGCCGGAGCAGGCTATCGTTAGGCACATGAAGATACGCTATAATGCACCGGTAACCCTCACCTTCGCCCTTATATCCGCGACAGTACTGCTTCTCGACCAGCTTTTTGGTCTCCATTTGATCTCCACCTTTTTCATCGTTCCGGGCAAGGGCGGGTTTGACCCTAGTTTTGCCCCCGGCTATCTTCGTCTCGTTACTCATATTATCGGCCACGTGGGATGGCAACATCTTTTGGGGAATTTCTCCCTCATCCTTTTGATAGGCCCGATTCTCGAGGAGAAATACGGCTCTTCATCCCTGCTCGTCATGATTCTTCTCACCGCACTGATCACGGGACTTCTCAATGTGCTCTTTTTCCCGACGGCGCTGCTCGGTGCCAGCGGAGTGGCATTCATGATGATCCTGCTTGTCAGCTTCACCAATATCAGAAGTGGTGATGTACCCCTCACCTTTATTTTGATCCTTCTTTTCTATCTTGCCAGAGAGGTCATGAACAGCTTACAGACCAATCAGATTTCGGAATTTGCTCATATTGTCGGCGGGTTCTGTGGGAGTCTCTTTGGTTTTCTGAAGCCAAGGCGTTAACCTGCCGGGAAGCCTCACGTTCCAAACTCATCCATCGACGACAGAAGAGTCTCCGTTATAGAAAAGGACCAGTAATCGACCTGCCATATGGTATCAGGATCGGCAAGGAGAATCGATTGAAAAGCGTCCCCCGCCGATGATCGAAACTGGAGGCCTGTAAGATTAATTCGACGTGATCCTCACGTGCATGAAATTCCACAACTTGGGGGAAATAACCGGGACGCGAGTTTTCTCTGGAGGTCCCGACAACACCGTTTTTCGCTAACACCGTTCCGTCGAGATAAAGGGCATAGCCAAAGCGGTAAAACGAAACGAGGAGGGATCTTTCCACACTCCGGATTCGAAAAACTGTTTCAGACTAATTTTTTCCCATCACTCTTCCTACAGTCTCTCCTTTTATCCGCTATGCGTACAGAGTATCACCGGCTCATTGCAAAATCTACGTCCTTCTCCAAAGATTGCCCAACGACCTTTTTTCTGATATGCTCATGGACTATGAAACTTCAGATAAATCCCCGAGGAAACGGCGCCTGCCCCATCTGTTTACATAATGGCCGCTGTCAACTTCAGATGGCCCTTCAGGATGCCCTCCGGGAAAAAGAGAAAAACGAAGAGCTTGAATTGGTCATCTATACCTGCCCCCGTTTTAAGGAGAAATTTTAAGCGATGATCGACAAGTTAGAAAGCATTGCCTCACGTTTTTCCGAGATTGAAAAACGTCTCGGTGAGCCGGATACCATGAAAGACATGCACCTCTACAAAGAGCTAAGTCAGGAGCATGCCGCATTAAAGGATACGGTCGAAGAGTTTGGCCACTATAAGGAATTACTCTCCGGTATCGAAGAAACGAAACAGCTTCTTGAATCGGAAAGCGACCATGAAATGAGGGAAATGGCCGAGGTTGAGCTCGAAGAGTTGAAAGATCATCTGGAAAAGAGCGAAAAGCGCCTGAAAACTCTTCTTGTTCCAAAGGACCCTCTGGACGGGAAAAACACCATCATTGAAATTCGTGCCGGAACCGGGGGGGACGAGGCTTCGCTCTTTGCCGCCGACCTGTATAGAATGTATTCCCGCTTCAGCGAGCAAAAAGGATGGAAGCTGGAAATGATGGAATCCAGCGATACCGAGGTCGGAGGGTTCAAAGAGGTCATCTTTTCTATTTCGGGAAAAGAGGTCTATGGCAACCTCCGCTACGAAAGCGGAGTCCATCGGGTCCAGCGGGTTCCTTCCACCGAAAGCCAGGGAAGGATTCATACATCGGCGGTGACGGTAGCGGTGTTGCCCGAGGCTGAAAAGACCGATATCGATATCAGTCCCGAGGACCTGAAGATCGATGTCTTCCGTTCTTCCGGCCCCGGCGGACAGAGTGTTAATACCACCGACTCGGCGGTCAGGGTTACCCACATTCCTACGGGGGTGGTTGTCACCTGTCAGGATGAAAAGAGCCAGCTGAAAAATAAGGCAAAGGCGCTGCGGGTTCTCAGAGCACGTCTGTATGAGGCGGAAGAGATGAAGCAACGCAAGGAGCGGGACCAGGCAAGAAAGAGTCAAATCGGTTCGGGAGACCGTTCCGAGCGGATCAGAACCTATAACTTCCCCCAGAACAGGGTGACCGATCATAGGATCAACCTGACCCTGTACAAACTTGACCAGGTGATGGAGGGTGCGCTGAACGAGTTGATTGACGCACTTAAGCTGAGCATCACCGAGGAGCTGCTGAAGCAGCACGCTTGATGGCCATACAACAGCCACGCCTCCAAAGCTACAGGGATGCCCTGGTCTGGGCATCCGGCCTGCTTGAAGCAGCGGGAGAAGTGCTTACCGATACTCCCGGATTGGATGCCTCCCTGCTTTTGGCTCATGCCGCAGGAATCGACAGGACAACGGTTTTCGTCAGGCTCCCGGATAGACTTTCGGAAAAAGAGGCCAATCGGTTTCGCACGCTTATTCATAAACGCCTTACGGGCACGCCGGTAAGCTATCTGACCGGCCGCAGGGAGTTCT
Organism: Sediminispirochaeta bajacaliforniensis DSM 16054; assembly: GCF_000378205.1. Classification (NCBI taxonomy): domain Bacteria; kingdom Pseudomonadati; phylum Spirochaetota; class Spirochaetia; order Spirochaetales; family Spirochaetaceae; genus Sediminispirochaeta; species Sediminispirochaeta bajacaliforniensis. The sequence continues at coordinate 3,708 of NZ_KB899427.1, forward strand.
GGGGCCTCGATTTTCTGGTAAACAACGAGGTTCTCATCCCCAGGCCGGACACGGAGACCCTGGTTGAAGCAGCCCTTGAGGCAATCGGGGCGGGGATGCAGGAAGCAGGACAGAGAAAGGGGATGCGCGGCGGCGGACTTCGTATCCTCGACCTTTGCTGCGGATCGGGCTGTATCGGTATAGCCCTTGCTTCCGAATTGCCGGAAGCCGAAGTTGTTTTATCCGATATCAGCAGCGCAGCCGTTGATATCGCCCTGAGGAATCGGCAACGACTGTTACCTGCCGATCAAGATATCGTGGTAATGCGTAGTGACCTGTTCGAGGGGCTTTCTACAATGGCGCCTTTCGACCTTATCGTCACCAACCCACCCTACCTCACCGATGATGAGGCGGACGCAATGGCCTCGGCCGGGTGGGAAGAACCGGACGGGGCCTTGAGAGGCGGAAAGGAAGGCCTTTCACTTATCAGAAAGATCATCCCCGCATCACTACGCGTTCTCCGCTCCGAAGGATATCTTTTTATAGAATCGGCATCTTCACAAAGCGGCGAAATTTCCCGTATGCTTCAAGAAGCGGGTTTCCTGAGGGTATCGGTCAAAAAGGACCTTGCAGGAAGAGATCGAGTTACCGGAGGACAATGGGCGAAAAAGAGGATATAGAAACAGATGCTTAGCAGAATTGAGAAATTTAACACCAAGCTTTCTCGTTTTCCCGAAAAAGAGCGTCAAAGGATCCTCGAGGCTGCCGCATGGGCCAAGGAGCTCCATAAAAATCAGAAACGGGCCAGTGGCGAGCCCTACTTTATACATCCGCTGCAGGTAGCGGAATTTCTGATCGATCTCGGCCTTGACCAGGAGGCGATCATAGCGGCCCTTCTTCACGATGTTCTGGAAGATACGGATATCGAACTGCCGGAGCTTCGTAAAAGGTTTGGTAAGCAGATAGGAGCTCTGGTAGACGGGGTTACAAAGATATCGATTGTCAAGGCGAAGAGTAAGAGTGTCCAGGAAGCCGAAACCATCCGTAAGATGCTCTTCGCCATGACCCGGGATATCCGGGTCATTATTATTAAGCTTGCGGATAAGTATCACAACATGAGTACCCTGGAGTACCTTACTCCGGAAAAGCGAAAGGCGATTGCTACCGAATGCCTTGATATCTACGCCCCCCTTGCCGACCGCCTGGGTATCAGCTGGCTCAAGGCAGAACTTGAGGATCTTGCCCTTAAACACCTCAATCCCAGTGCCTGGGAATATATCAACCAGTTTGTGGCCAGTAAGAAAACCGAACGGGCCAATTACCTGAAAAAGATTGAGCGGACCCTGTTGAAGGCAGCAGCGGCAGAAAAAATCGATATAGAGGTCATGGCGAGGGCAAAGCATCTCTACTCCATCTACCTTAAGATGAAACGTCGCAAGAAGGATATCTCCGAAATTTACGACCTCTTGGGGATCAGGATCATCTGCTCGACAACTGGCGAGTGCTACACCCTCCTTGGGGTCGTCCACAAGCTCTGGCCGCCTATCGAAGGTCGCTTCAAAGACTATATCGCCATGCCCAAGGCGAATAACTATCAGAGCCTTCATACCACGGTAATGGGATTCGATGGTCAGTTGATCGAGATTCAAATTCGCACACGCGAAATGCACAACCTGGCGGAGTACGGAATAGCGGCCCACTGGGTTTATAAGCAGGATGGCTCGCGTTCTGATGCAAAAAGCATGCAGGAATTGCCTCTGATCAATAAGCTCAAGCGTTGGGACAGCAGTAAGACAAGTAGTGATTCCTTTCTCGAAGAGATCAAGGCCGACCTCCTTAAGGATTCGATCTATGTCTTCACCCCAAGAGGACATATCGTCGAGCTGCCAAAAAATGCCACTGCCATCGACTTTGCATATCATATCCATACCGAAGTGGGCAATAAAACCGTAGGGGCAAAAGCAGACGGTCAGATCATTCCTCTCAACCAGCCCCTAAAGAACACCCAGGTCATCGAAATACTTACCAGCAATAATGCCCATCCCCATGTGAACTGGTTAAGATCGGTGAGGACCAGCAGAGCAAGGCTGAAGATACGCCATTGGCTCAACCAGCATGAAGAGAATCTCTTCATCGATAAAAGTATCATTGCAAAGAAGGGACCGACGAAGGGAGAGGAGACGGTCCTCAAGGTTCCATCCTCGTCGTCTGAGAAGGGAACCACCATCATCAAACAGGTTATGGACCGTGCCCGTCTCGCCTTCAAGATTGGCGATGAAAAAAACATGATGATCAGTATAGCCCACTGTTGCAGTCCCTCTCCCGGCGACGATATTGTCGGCTATGTATCACGGGGACGAGGGATCATCGTTCATAAACGGAGCTGTCCGAACCTTCGCCACATCGGGGATATCGAAGAGAGGACCATCGAAGTCGAATGGGAAGCCGCGAGTCCCAAAACCACTAGGCAATTTAAGGTTACAAGCCGCATGACCAGTGATCTCTTTTCGGAAATCGAGGGTGCCGTCAAGAAATACCAGGGCCACCTGATTGAAGGAAAACTGGAAGAGGATATGAAGGGAACCCTGTCGGGAAGATTTACCATGGAGCTGGAGGGCCGGGACGATTATAAAAAGGTGCTCAAGAGCCTTAGAACCATTCCCTCGATTATTAATATCTATCCTCTCGATTGAGGTAGTGCCGCAAATAGTGGCGGTACCTCCCGTCACCCGCCGAGATATTCCGCAAGGGAACGTTCGAACTCTTCCTGATCGATCGCCCCCTTTATAAAAAGCGCAATCAATTCCTGTATATCGGAAGGGAAATGCTCCCAGTAGCGCTTTTGCCACTGTCCCATCTCTTTCTCAAGGGAACGAACCTGCCGGGAATCCATCAAACCAAGAGAATAATCGACGAACTGACGCACCATGGTTTCGAGCATCTGGGAGGGAATACTGTTTCCTTTGTCTGCAGACTTGCGGGGGGAGGCTTTTTCTCTTTGCGACGAAGAAGAACTGTGGGGCATCCAGGCGGCCATCAATTCCTCGATCTGGCGCTCGGTCAATTCAGGTGCTTCAGAACGGATCATTTTTTCGACAAATTCCACTACCGTTTTTCGAATCATCTCACGGCTGCCGGCAAGCTGCTCATTCATTCCCGTAGCCATTTCTTCGGCAAGCCGCCCCGGCGCAAAACCGAAAAGTCCACCGTCATCGGCTCCGCGGCGCCGCTCGATAGCCTTTTCGATGACTTCAAGTTCGGCAAGAGATGCGTGATTGAGTATCGCATCAATAACCTGGTACAGCTCCTCTCTTTGCATAGTCCTATTTTCGCACGCGTCGTTCGATTTCCGCAAGGAGCAGGAACAGCAGAGATATAAAAAGAGCAAAGCCACCAGCCAAAGGCCAAATCGCAGAGATCCCATGCTTTTCGATGAGAGGCCCCGCGAACAAAGGACCGAAGGCGTTTCCGGCTCCCAGAAGAATCGGAAAGAAGGCGTTGAAGCGACCACGATGGGTAATGGGGGTATGGTTTGCCACATAGACGCTTGAATGGGTAAAGGAAAGAATTTCACCAAGGGTCCAGATCACCGCACAGACCAGGATGAGAGAAAAGCTCCGGGTAATATAGAGCCCGCCGAACCCCAAACCGTATAAAAGGGCCGCAAGGGCAACGGCAATGATCGGACGCAGATCCCGGGTAAGGGCGACCACCCCGGTCGTCAGAAGGGTAACGGTAAGGGCATTCACCGTCATAAGCGTACCGAAGTAGACCGTACCGTTATCGGGAAAAAGTTTCAGAAGATAAAGCGGAAGGGAAAAATTCATCTGACTATAGACCATATTGAGAAAGGGCATGAGAAAAAGAAAGGCGAAAAGGAAGGGGCGTCTGAGAAGAACCACAAGGGTCGAGCCGACTTCCGAACGTTCATCACTCTCATCCCGATATCCGGCGCTGATTTGCTCTTCGGTGGGGCGGGATTCTGTTACCAGGAGAATGATGAAGATAACGGAGAGAAAGGTGGTTCCGGCATCACCAAAGAAAAGCCAGGGGGCATGGTTACGATAGAGAAATCCGGCAATAAGCGGACCAACGGCAAAGCCTATGTTTGTCCCCAAATAGATAAGGCCGAAGGCAGCCTGTCGATTTTTCGGCGTAGTCAGATCCGTGGTGATGGCCTGACTAACGGGATACACACCGCCGGAGAAAAACTGGCTAAGAATGAGGAACCAGGGAAGCATGGGAGAATGATCTAAGAAACCGCAGGGAATAAAGCAGGCAGCGGCAGCGATCTGGCTAAAAACCAGCACTCGCTTTCTCCCGATACTGTCGGTAAGCTTCCCGGCTATAAGACTGCCGGGGACAAAGGCAAGGGCGGCCAAAAGCAGGTAACGCCCGGCGGCCGCCTCGCCGAGGCCGAGGCGGTCGGTAAGAAAGAGTGTCATGAAGGGGTGTACAAAACTACCTATTGAATTAATGATCCTGGCGAAAAAGAGAGCATAAACGCTTTTAGGTAAGCCACGATAGGTACGAAAGAGGGAAACAGGGGGTAGCTGGCCGGGTTTTCCGGAGAGAGCCATGGTGCGGCTCAGACGTTGAAACGGAAATGGACGATGTCCCCGTCTTTGACAACGTACTCCTTTCCCTCGATACGAAGCCGACCGGCGGCCTTTACCTGCTGTTCACTTCCGAGCTCAAAAAGATCGTCACAGTGGTATACTTCCGCCTTGATAAAGCCTTTTTCAAAATCGGTATGGATGACACCGGCGGCCTTTGGGGCGGTGTCCCCCTCGTGAAAGGTCCAGGCCCGGTCCTCATCCGCTCCTGCGGTAAAGAAGGTGCGAAGTCCCAGCATACGATAACCGGTACGAATCAAGCTGTTGAGCCCGCTTTCGGCAAGGCCTGCGGCATCCAAAAACTCATGCTTGTCCTCTTCGCTCTCAAGGGCCGCAATTTCCGCCTCGAGCTTTCCGCAAATGACGACGACCTCGGCCCCTTCTTTCCCGGCAATGCGCTTCACCTCTTCGACAAAGCCGTTTCCCGCAAGGAGTGCATCCTCATCGACATTGCAAACATAGACCTGGGGCTTTAGGGTAATGAGATGAAGATCCCGCATCAGCTCAAGCTCTTCATCCTTCCATTCCCGGCTCCTGGCGGGTTTCCCTTCGGTAAATAATGCGGAGAGCTCCTCGAGGATCGGAACAAGGGCCGCTGCCCGTTTGCCGGACTCGGTCCCCACCGCCTTCATCGCCTTGACGTTTTTCTCCTTTCGGCGCTCCACCGTTTCGAGATCGGCAAGGGCAAGTTCTATATTAATGGTTTCGATGTCGGAACTTGGGTTGATCTTCCCACTGACATGGACGATATCCTCATCCTCAAAACAGCGGACCACGTGGGCGATGACCCCGACCTCTCTGATGTGGGACAGGAAGCGGTTGCCAAGCCCCTCCCCTTTACTTGCTCCGGCGACAAGCCCTGCGATGTCGACAAATTCGACAATGGCGGGAACCACCTTCTTAGGGGGAATCAATTCGACGATGTGGTCGAGGCGCGGATCCGGGACCGATACGATGCCAACATTAGGATCGATGGTACAAAAGGGGTAGTTAGCCGCCTCGGCAGGTGCACTGGTCAGTGCAGAGAATATAGTTGATTTACCGACATTCGGCAGTCCGACAATTCCACAGTTCAATCCCATGGCGTTTAAGCTATCGCAAAGCGAAGGGAAATGCAAGTCCGGTGGCCACAGTCGAACCCTTGTGATAGGATGGGCTTATGGCACGAAGCATCTACTGGTACGATCTTGAAACCTTTGGAACGCATCCCCGACTCGATCGGATAGCGCAATTTGCAGGCCTGCGTACCGATGAAGCCCTGAACGAGCTTGGGGAACCCTTGGTACTCTACTGCAAAATCACCCAGGATTATGTTCCGGATCCGAAGGCATGCCTGATTACCGGTATCACCCCGGAAGAAACCCTACGAAAAGGGCTTTCCGAGCGCCGTTTTATCGAGCGGATCAACGAAGAATTCATGCAGCCGGGAAGCTGTGTTGCAGGCTTCAACAGCATCGCCTTTGACGACGAGTTCATCCGTGCCACCCTCTATCGTAATCTGATGGATCCCTTTCGACGTGAATGGGCGGGAGGGAACAGCCGCTGGGATCTGCTCGATGTGCTGCGGGCTGCCCGGGACCTCAGACCCCAGGGCATGACATGGCCCGAGGGGGAGAACGGAAGGCCGACCTTTCGCCTCGAAAAGCTGACAGAGGCCAATGCCCTTCCCCACCAGAACGCCCACGATGCCCTCTCGGACGTACGGGCGACCATTGCCATGGCACGTCTGCTCAGGGAAAAGCAGCCGAAAATCTTCTCCTACCTTTACCAGGGACGCATCAAGGACCATGCCCGGCAGCTGATCGATCTTCATAAGCGAAGGCCTTTTCTCCATACTTCGGCAATGCTCTCCAACGAATACGGATATACCTCTATCCTTGCGCCCGTAGCCCCTCATCCAGCAAACCAAAATGCAATCCTCTGTTTCGATCTCCGACAAGATCCGGAGCCCCTTATAGAACGTTCTGTGGATGAGCTTAGACGCCTGATATTCGCTCCCAGCGAGGAGCTCTCTCTGGAAGAAAGCAGAATACGCCTCATTCCCATTCATATCAACCGATCTCCGGTATTGGCCCCTCTTTCGACCCTCGATCCGGACACGGCAAAACGCCTGGGGCTCGATGTCACCCTCTGCGGTAAACGGGCGGCAAAACTTGCCGAAGCCTCCCTCCTGACACAGAAAATCATGGAAGTTTTCCGAAGGGATGAGGCGGAGATACGACGCGACCCTGAGCTTGAAATTTACTCGGGAGGCTTTTTTAGCGATGCGGACCGCCAGAGAATGGAACGCTTTCGCGAACTTTCACCGGAAGCCATGTTGAAACGTCGGGGAGATTTTCACGACCGCAGACTACCGGAGCTGGCCTGGCGTTTTGTCTGCCGAAACCATTCCGAAATCCTTGACGAAAACGAACGCAAGAAATGGAAAAGTTTTTGTGCAGGACGTCTTCTTTTCCCGCCGGAACGTCTTATTAATGATTTTGCTTTTTTTAAACGAAAGGTAAAAGAACTCTCCGGGGATACCAATCTTCCGGCCGGAGACAAAAAAATCATCAAAAAACTCGCCGAATGGGCGACGATCATCGAAGTGGATGTATTGAGCTACGAGGGGTGATTTGTTTTGTACAATTGGTCGCAGTTATGATATAATTCATAAGCTATTCAATCGTGAGAACAAGAGTTTGAAAAAACCCGGCCAACATACTATTTTTAGTCGATTAGTTATCAGCTTTGCGGCATCCGTTCTTGGTCCCACTATCTGCATAATACTACTTGTTATTGTCGTCTTCTATCATAACAACACAAGTAAAGCCCAGCAGCAGATGGAGGATTCTTCTATTCTAGTTGCCAATAATATCGATAGTTATCTCAGTGAAATAGGGACAATAACTATTGCTCCTTACTATCACACGTACTTTGGTTCACAAAAAACGATTGATCCATCTTCTGCTTCTTATGCATCAGCCCTCAACGATTTTCAGACCGAAATGCGTTCGTTATTGAACCTTTCGAATTACTCACGAAGCGATATTCTTGATCTGCTTGTATGGTCAGATGGCCGATACCTTTATTATATACTTTATAATCAGACAAAATATTTCCAGCCGACATATCAAATAGAAAAACAGGAATGGTTCGACAAAGCATTTAGAAACAACGGTAAAATAATATTCGCTTCAAACTATTCTGAAAACAGGGAAACCGGCGTTCTATCAGGAAACTCTTTCTATATGGTAAGAAATATTAACAACCTCGTAAACCGAAAGCAAAAAAACCTCATTATTCTTAACGTCAGTACTAAATATTTCGATGAGCAATTCGAAAAAATGAATCTGCTGTTTCAAAGTTTTATTGTCATTACCAACGGTCAAGGCAACATTATTTATTCGAGCAGACCAATTACCGCCAATATTCTAAGGTCCATCATATCAAAACGAGTCTTTGAATATGACGACACCAATTGGCAGGTACTAACAACGGATTCAAATAAATTCGACCTCAAGGTGCATGTTATTTATTCATTAGACGACGTGAAGCATCAAACTTCCTTTTTAATCGGATATATCCTGCTTATCACTCTTGGAGGGATATTTCTTGCAGTAATTCTTTTTCGACATTTCAATAAATGGATATCATCGTCAGCAAAAGCCATAACATCGACTTTTTCTGAATTAGAAAAAGGAAACCTCAGTGCACGATGCCCAGAGGTTTATGTCAAGGAATACAACGAGATCGGGCACTCCGTGAATAAAGCGATTATCCGATTAGAAGAAAAAATCAAGAATGAATACATTCTTACGATACAACAGAAAACCGTACAGCTCTATGCCTTGCAATCGCAAATACAACCTCATTTTCTTATCAATACCATATATTGCTTCATAGCACTCAACCAGATAGGCGAAACAGAAAAGCTCACAAATGCATTCTATCAGCTCTCCAATCTGCTGCGATATGTCCTAAGCAAGAAACAGTTTTCAACCGTTGGTGAAGAGCTCGATTTTCTGAATAGTTACCTCATGTTGCACAAAATGAGATTTGAAAACAGACTCGAATTCTCGATCGAATGCCCAAAAGATGCAGAAAGCATCAAAATTCCAAGACTTTTATTGCAACCGATAGTCGAGAATTCCGTAATACATGGCATTGAACCCTGTGAACACCCCTGCTACTGCAACATAAAAGTAGAACTCCAGGATACTGTTTTTACCATCAGTATTATTGACAACGGCGTTGGATTCGATACCTCCTCCATTCCGGATGAAAAAGATTCGGTCGGCCTTTACTATATTCGTGAACGGCTAAAACTTTGGAACGGAAGTGCAAAACTTTTTGTAGAAAGTTCCGACACCACCCGTGTGCTCATAAAAATACCGATGGAGAAAGCAACATGAATATTCTTATAGTGGATGATGAGCCACTTATCCATCGTTCAATTGAATTCATAATACGTCAATTTAAATTTCTGGATATTACCATCTCTCATGCCTACAATGCCTCTGAAATGTATACATACCTTAAACAACATAACATAGAACTTGCATTTGTTGACATAAGGATGCCCGGTGCCAACGGCCTTTCGGCTATAGCACAGGCCAAAAATCTTTCATACGACACTCTTTATTTTATTATGAGCGGATACAGTGAATTCGATTATGCAAGGGAGGCAATTACTATTGGTGTGGAAGAATACCTTTTAAAACCGCTCAATGACGATACGCTCCGTAGAGTGATTAACAGCGTTAGAGAAAAGCATAAACATATTATCGAACAAAGGAAAAACACAATTCGCGGTTGGTTACACGATGTTATTGATAGGCGAGAATGCCGCGACGAAGCTCTCAACAGGCACGCAATGGCCGCTATTTATGTATCAGATGACCACTCGACCAACTCTGAAGGGATTTGGGTGCCAAAGTTATACAGTAAATTTGAGGAATATATCGTATCGTGTCCGGCTTCGGATGGCGTTCTTTTCATGATGTATGCTCCTCGCGAAGAATATATAAATGAAGTGCTGAATACCAATAGAAAAGCGACGATCCCCCATGAAATGACTATGTATATCTCGAAAGTATATTCTGACCCGGCTGAATTTAGAGATGTTCTGCAGAAAATGCTTGATTTCGCCGGAGTTCGTATTTTACTGGGCATCGGAATGCATTATCAGTTTCATGATATCATCAATTCCAACACGGGGCTGCTGGATTATGTAAAGGACTGCCTGTACTGGAAAGATTGTTTCCATACGGGCGACTGTCTCGCATATCTTTCGGCCTGTCCTCCTGTTTATCGTCCGATATATGAAGGAAGTATTCCCGATACATATATAGAAAATATCTATGCATTTATAGCCTGTGTACTCGAGATTAATACTATCGAGTTATCATTACCGAAAAGACTTCGTTCAATGATGGAACATGCCGGAAATGATATGATTAAAAAACAAAATTCAACCGATAGAATCGACATGATACTGAAATATATAAACGAAAATTTTTGTACAGATATCTCTATTGCAAGTATTTCCGAACGTTTTGGCATCACGCCTAACTATCTTAGCACACTACTTAACAACAAGCTCGGGATAAAATTCGCCGATTACCTTTCCGATCTGAGAATAATCTATGCGAAAGAACTGCTTGCAAACACAAACCTTCGGGTAAAAGATATAATGGAAAAAGTGGGATATTACAGCCAAAGTCATTTCAATAAATTATTTGTAGAAAAGGTAGGAGTCACACCATCGGCATACAGGAAAATCCTCTAAATTATAAATAGATTTGTTCCCCGGCCGCAGTAATTCCAGGGAACAAATTATTCAAGAAATAATAAAAATTTATTTATAGAGAGATGCTGTTTTGTCAGCTATGGTTTTTACTGTATCTTCAGGAGATACCCCATTGATAATACAAGCCTGGATAGCGTTTGTAACAATGGTGTCCTTCACTTCGGCATATGCTTCATCGAATGGGGAGTTAACAAAATAGTCAAGCTGGCCGACAGCGACATCAAGTAAAGGATACTTTTCCAAGGCGCTCTTATAGGTATCGGTCTCAAGAATAGACTTTCTCGGCGGCAAATAACCGGTACCGACGGAAAACCGAGCGCTGGTCTCGGTACTAGTCATATATTTAAGGAATTCCCATGCAGCGTTTTCTTTCTCTTCGGATGAACCGGTGAACATTACAAAGTTGGATCCACCGGGAATTGCTGAGTATGTAACCTCTTTCGGAATATAAGCAACACCTACTTTGAATTTACAGTTGTTTACAAGATTCTTGTATTGGGCGCAACTTTGCATAATCATAGCGGTAGTGCCGGCAATAAAAACATTGCGACAAGCGGCAGAAGAATTGTAATCCTGTCCTTCCGGAATATACATTGTTCCGGCTCCGATCATATCTCTCCAGAGATAAAGAGGCTTTGCTCCCGATTCATTATTGAACCCTATACCATTACCTTCTTCATTGTAAATCTGACCGCCGGCCGTAATAACGAGGCCAAGATAATACCAAGGGTCTATTGGACAGCTATAGCCATATTTTCCGTCCCTGGTCAATATTGTGGCGGCAGACTTTAGTTCATCCCATGTGGAGGGAGCAGAAACTCCTGCGCTTTTGAATAAATCTGCATTATAATACAATACGGGCATGCTGCGACCCTCGGGAAGGGCAATCAAGGCATCATCATAATAAGAATAATCCAGAATGCCTTTGTAGTAATCATCTATATTATAATCATCACGTTTAACATAACTTTTAAGATCGACAAGAGCTCCCGCTTCGGCGTACATACCGATACGACCGATTTCAAGCTGCGCAATCTGCGGGGCGTTTCCTGAAGCGACGGCAGCTTGGATTTTAGTTCCTTCTGTAGTGTAGTCACCTTGATAGATGGCTTCAACATGCACTGCGCTTTGGGAAGCATTGTAGTCGTCAACAAGCTGCTGAATAAGATCACCGGTACCGCCGCTCATTGCATGCCAAAACTCAATGTCCATTGTCTTCTGAGAAGCTTCATCAGAAGAACTCGCCTTAGATGCATCGGTTGACATCGATGACTTGCCGCACCCCGATAGCATTCCGACTGACAGCAGCACCGAAAGTAGGGTTGGAAAAAGTTTTTTCACCATAAAATCTCCTTTAAAAAATATTTTCGACCGAGACTCATGTAAGAATCTCAGTAATAGGTTTACCTTGCGCTGTTGGCATGGGAACGCCAAGGATTGCGGCGTACGTAGGCGCTTCGTCAATAAGAGTGCCGTGTGCTATCACAACGCCGTTTTTTATCTGCGGGCCAGCGGCAAAAAAAGTCGGTTGGGGACCTTTTGAAGGGAGATGTCCATGCGCCGATACAGAGAGCTTATAGTCATTGTTATCGGTGGGTCGAATGATCTCTCCGGAACAATCGTTGCCAAAGGCTGTACCGATACACCCTTCTATAGCGTAGTCGAACGGCCCTTCCAAATGATAAATTTCTTTGAGTTCCTTTTTGCCAAAGACTTTTTCACAACCGTAATGCCTGTTATCAACAAAACTGTTCATTGCTTCTTCGGCCTGAGCACGTAGACCTATATCCAAAGGATCAGAGAGTACGACATGGCAGGAGATACCCGCTGAATGGCAATACATTTTCCAATCTTTTACCACTCCATTGCCATCAATAGTTATAAGGCCTTTGTCTCGCAGAACAACATTCGGATAAAACACCTTTTGTACCGGCAAATGGCCGTGATCACCCATGACGACAAAATTTGTTTCGTCATATAGTCCCTGGCTTTTCAGAAGTTCTACTACTAAACCGAAACGCCTGTCACATTCCAACAATGCTTCTTTCGCTTGCGGTGAAAATCCGCCGTTGGCATGACGGGCATGGTCGAGGTATGAAAGGTGCAACATCACGACCTCCGGTTTGTGCTCCCTTATGACCTCGAGAAGACATCGTATCCCGAATTCATCCAACTCCGGCTGATATTTCCAGTGCAGTAAATGACGATATTTGTCAAACAATTTTTCCATCCCTGGCGCGCATACCGAAACAAATCTCTGCCTTGAGTCTCCGCCAGGTTCATCAGACCATATTTCCGGGATGTTATAATCGATGTTTGGATCGGCACCTGTAACAGGCCAGTTAACCACAGAAAAGCGATATCCCGCTTTTTTGCCCGCGTCGATTATTGTGGGAACAAGGAGTTCTTCACGTCTCCAATGCCATTCAGGATGGGCATTACCGACCTGAACTTTCTCATTATGATATATACCGTGTACATCCGGGTAGCATCCGGTCAGCATCGTCGCATGCGCCGCGTATGTCATAGCGGGATAGACCGAATCCACCTGTTGAACCAAGGAACCGTTTTTTAGGATGGGAAAGAGATTAGGACACTCTTTCAACCAATCCATATCATCAAAGAACAAAGAATCGACTGACAAAATAAATAACCTGGTCATTAGCACTCACCTCAATTATTTAATTCCCGAGTATACGAAAGCATTTCGTATTTTCTTGCTGGCGATAATATAGATGCCCAGTATTGGTAAAACGAGAATTAGGTTACCGGCCATTATATAGTTCCATCTAACCATAGCATCTGCATCTTTCAGCAGCGCAATACCGATCGGCAACGTACGCAAAGAGTCGCTGCTCGTCATGATAAGCGGCCAAAAATAACTATTCCAATTTGAAATAAACATAAGAAGTCCGACAGTTATCAGTGCGGGCTTTGCCATCGGCATCATTATTTTAAACATTATTTTGACGTTACTCGCATCATCCAACTTGGCGGCTTCTATAACTTCCTGAGGAACCTGCATGAAATACTGCCTCAGCAAAAATATACCAAATGGATTTGAAATGAAGGGTATCACCAATGCCGCATAGGAGTTAACAATATGCATTTTGCAGAACATGAAGTAAACTGGCAGAAAGGTTATCTGTTGCGGTATCATGAGCCCCATAAGCACAAGGCCGAATACTATCGGCTTCATCTTATAATGATATCTGGATAGGCTGTAGGCAGCGGGCACGATAATAAGATACTGCAACAGCAACTATAATGGAATTCTTCAGATAGGTTCCAATAGATATCTTTTGAAAGACGTAAACAAAATTTTCCCACTGTAATGAACCCGGTAGCATTTTCGGCGGATACTGCAAGGTCTCCGATAATGTTTTGAAGGCCGTAGATATCATCCAGAAAAACGGAAATGCAAAAAAGAGTACTACAAGGAATTTAAGCATCACGCTTGCAGCGTCCAACGTAGTATGTAATGTCTTTGTAGCTCTCTGTGATTTTTCCACTACTATCCTCCCCTATTGATAATGAACACGTTTGCTGCCTACACCGAATTGGATATAGGTTACTATGCAGACAAAGATAAGCAGAATAACGCCGGCAGCGCATGCATACCCCGGCTTGCCGTAACGGAACGCATATTGATATATATAGTAAACAAGCGTATTGGTGGAATTGACTGGACCGCCCTGGGTCATAACGCTTACCGTATCAAATACGCGGAACGACTGAATGGTCGCAACAACAGAGACAAAGAGTATTGTAGGTGAAATCATTGGAAACGTTATTTTAAAAAAAGTTTTTATCTTAGGGGCATCGTCGAGTTCCGCTGCCTCATAGATGTTGCTCGGAATATTTTGCAATGCCGCCATAATCAGCAACGAGTAGTAACCGATACTTTTCCAGACCATGACAAGTGTCAGCGAAAACAGGGCTGTCTCGGGACTCGCCAAGAAAGTATAGGGCTGAAAACCAAGAGTGGTTATTACTAAATTTAGTAGTCCGGCATTCGAATCCATCAACCAGAGGAAAAGAGTCGAAACCGATACGATTGAAACGACATGCGGAGTAAAGATAAAACTGGACACGATATCATTAAGCCTGCGCATCTTCTTTTCGTTCAGCCATACTGCTATCAGCACTGCAAACATCATCGTGAGCACGACAACGATGAAAGTGTAAAACATTGTATTTCGGAGAACTTGATGAAATTCGGAAGAAGTCATTAATCTGGTATAATTATCAAGACCCACAAAATTCATTTTTGATGATATCAGGTTGCCAGAGAATAACGATCGATATAAAAGATAAAATACCGGGTATATGGTAAAAACCAAAAGCAGAATTGTCGCCGGAGCAATAAGGATATAACCAATTGCACGCTCATACAGATCGTTTTTGTTGGCTACGGCTTTCGGTGGGCGCTTACTTACTATCATATAAGCGAACCAGCCTTTGCCGTGAAGGTATTTTTCACGGCCGCTTGCATATCGGAAGAAAATTCCATCCGCATCGAATTCTTATCGAACAGATACATATGCACAAAATCGACACCAACATTAAGCACAGTGTTATCAGCAACTTCGATATCCGTTTTCGCCATGATCGATCCATACCTGGTTGAAAGTGAATAGATTATCTCCGATCCGAGCACTTCTTTCGTTACAACCTTCGCAGTCATTGTAATACCCTTTGACATAGCAATTTTATTCAACTGCACTTTTTCAGGGCGAAAGCCGAGTTTAACTCCTTCGGGCAAATATCCGCTGAGGACGTTAGTCTGCGGGGAACCGACAAATTGCGCTGCGTACACACAGTTTGGGTTATTGTACAGTTCGCTCGGAATAGACTGCTGGACTATCTTTCCATTGTCCATTAATACGATATCGTCTGCCATTGACATTGCTTCGACTTGGTCGTGCGTGACATATACGAAAGTGGTTCCAAGCTTTTTATGAAGGCTTATAAGTTCCACGCGCATCTGGGTACGCAATTTTGCATCAAGATTTGATAAAGGCTCGTCCATGAGAAAAACCTGCGGGTCCTTGACCATCGCCCGCGCCAATGCAACACGTTGGCGTTGTCCCCCGGAGAGACTGGAAGGTTTACGCTTAAGGTATTCAGCCAGCCCTACAATATCACAAATAGTCTGTATACGACGTTTGCGTTCTTCCTTTGAAATCTTTTTATTTTCAAGACCAAAGGAAATATTTTGTTCGACGGTCATTGTTGGATACAGCGCATAATTCTGGAATACCATTGCAATATCACGTTTTCCCGGGCTGATGTCGTTGACACGCACATCGTCGATAAATACATCGCCTGCTGTTGGTGTTTCTAATCCGGTGATCATACGAAGCGTTGTCGACTTACCACAGCCGGATGGTCCGACAAGCACGGTAAATGAATGGTCTTTAATGTTAAGATTCAGCTTATCAATGACTGTTTCATTACCGAATGATTTCGACACATCCGTTAGCCTAATTGAACTCATAAAAAGAAAATCCTCCCCAGAAGTTTTTGCAAATTTAGTTTAGCAAGGGAGTTATGAATCAACAATTGCCGATTTCTCGGAATGAATTACTGATTTCTACAAATCAAGAAATCCTTAAACACAATGGAACGATGCGATATTTGCCCCTGAGGCATAAAAAGTCAGAAACCACCGCACCTCCTTTGGCTTCTACCTAAAGGATATCCCTTTCGGGTTAACGGTGCGGCGGTTTTATATCATCAGTAAAAAAACTTCACCCGGCCACGGCACCAAACAGAAGCCCTGCTGTCGTAGAAAGCACCACAACGAGAAGAACATACACGATGGTTTTTTTGGCCCCCAACTCGCCACCGATGACAAGCATTGAGGGAAGAGAGAGGGAGGGACCTGCCAGCAGCAATGCCAGTGCTGGGCCCTGGCCCATTCCCGATCCAAGGAGGCCCTGAACGATGGGGACCTCGGTCAGGGTCGCAAAATACATGAAGGCTCCGCTTACGGCTGCAATGAGGTTCGAGGAAAGCGAATTGCCGCCGACAAGAGAGGCGACCCACTTTGTGGGTATAAGGGCATCGTGGCCCGGCCTTCCGAGCAGGAAGCCTGCTATAAGGACTCCACCGAAGAGATACGGAAGGATCTGAAGGGAAAAATCGCGGGTGGCTATTCCCCAGATGCGTATGTCTTCTTTACTGAACCACCTGATGAGGGAAAAGAGCAGTAACAGAGCAAAGGCCGCCGTTATCAGATATTTATAGCGGAAGATGAGATCCCAGGCAGTGCTGCCGCCCTTGGAGGAAGCCCAATTGACAAAGACCAGAATCCCGATCATCGAGATCATATAGACTATCATCTGTCCCAGGGTGCGCCCCTCTTTGCCCCCGTCGTAACGAAACATCCGCTCATCGGAAAGGCGCTCCTCATCCTCCTTTCGGAAAAGCATCTGCATGATCATGCCGATAAGGATCGAGAAGAGTACCGCACCGATCATCCGTGCCACACCAATCTGCCAGCCGAAAATCTTATAGGAAAGGACAATGGCAAGAATGTTTACCGCCGGTCCGGAATAGAGAAAACTCACCGCAGGGCCTAGGCCTGCACCTTTTTTATAGATGCCTTTGAAGAGAGGCAAAACCGTGCAGGAGCATACTGCAAGGATTGCCCCGGACACAGCGGCCACACCATAGGCAACAAGCTTCGGGGCCCTCGGACCAAGATAACGGATCACCGCCCGCTGGTTCAGGAAAACCGTTATGGCCCCGGCAATGAACATGGCGGGAACCAAACAAAGCAAGACATGATCACGTGCGTACTCCCCCAGCATCGAAAAGGCCTCAATCAGCGCCCGGGATACCCAAAGGGAGTCAAAGGGGATAAAATAGGCGGCGAGGAAAACCCCGAAGACGAGAAACAAAGCCTTGTTCGGGCCGAGTTCTTTGTGTGCCATGTTATTTTGCTCCTCTCCCTTCTTCCTCACGGATGAGATCGATGATCTTCTCACTGGGCAGGATCGACCCGCTGTTCTTGACGTCCCCGTCGATTGCAATCGCAGGGGTCATCATCACCCCCATCTCCATGATCTCATCAATATTGGTGACCTTTTCGATCTCCACATCCATACCAAGTTCCGCTACGGCCTGCCGCGCGTTTGCCTCAAGGGCCTTACATTTTGGACATCCGGATCCCAAAATCTGAATTTTCATACACACCTCCATAAGGGTTATCATTCAATGTTTCAAAATTATGAAACTTTGAAAAAACAAAGTCAAGGGATTATTGACAAAGTTTCCACATATGGAAACAATATCATCAGGAAAGGAAGAATGATGACAGAGGAAGAAAGAGTTCGTTGCGAATTACGAGCCCATATGTTCAAAGCCCTTGCCCACCCCCTGCGGATTTTCATGTTGGAAAAGCTGAAAGAACGTCAATGGTGCGTGTGCGAGCTGGCGGAAGAGCTTGGTATGCATAAGTCGACCGTTTCCAAATACCTCACCCAATTGAAAGAAGCCGGTTTGGTGGATGATCAGAAAGAGGGAACCCTCGTCAAATATCATCTCACAGCCCCCTGTGTACTTGATCTGGCCGCATGTGCGGAAAACGCGGTCCTGCGAAACAGGAAAAAGCAGCTGGGGCTTTCGTGATCTTTTATGAATCGGAACGAACTTTCGGCGATCGTTCGTACGAGGGACAAATGTGACCGGTGGCCCGAAAGACCACAACGCTCGGAAGCAGCCGACTCTTAACACCGAATACACTGCAACTGCGGGGAAAGCGGAGGTCCCAGGTAACGGAAAAATAGCGGCAGCTGAGGCAATCGGGATGCTTCCGCCCCTCAGCCATCAGCTTCCTCCGTCCCATGAGGCTTTACGAAGAAGGCAAAGAGCATAAGAGCAAAGGCCAGCACGATAAAACACATCCCTGCACCGCTGTAGGAATCGAAGAGGTCGAGCGAAAGACTGAAGGTAAAGGGACCGACCGCGCTTCCTGCAACCGAAAGAGCCATGGCAAAACCGCTGATGGCCCCCAAATGGCTGAGGCCGAAGAGCCTCGGCCAGATTATGGCGCTGGTGATCCCCATCATTCCCTGCGACAGCCCTACCCCGAGGATGAAAAGGATTTGCATAAGCAGGGGAGAAGATACGACCACGACGGCAGCAAGCAAAAGACAACCGGTAAGCTGAATCAATGCAAAAAGCCGTTCGCCTACATAATCGCTTAAGGTGCTTCCGATAAATTGAGAAGCAACGGCTACAAGGGAGGCGGGAAAAAAGAGGGCAACGGCACGGCTACGGGAGATCCCTGCCTGCCCAAAGATACTCACGACGTGAAACGTAGCCGCCGTTATCAGCAGGGCCGAGAGGGCAATGGTCAGGGCGACCAGCCAGAACTCCGGGCGCCTTCTTGCCTCCTGAAGGGTAAAATCCCGATCGGGAAGGGATTTCACCGGTTTCAGTCTAGCAACAAAAGGATGCGCCTTTCGTTTCGTTCCGACTACCCCGCCGTCGGCTTTCTGCCCCATATCCCGCGGATCGTCACGAAAAACAAAAAAAACGAAAACGGCAAAGAGCGCAAGCCCCAAAGCCATCATTCGCCATGTTTCCCGCCAGCCCGCCGAGGTGATCATCTTGTCGATAAGGCCGGGTGCTGCGGAAAACCCGAGAGAAACAGAGATACCGAGGAAGGCATTCGCAAGCCCCCGACGCCGCTCAAACCACTTCATTGTCATGTTCCTGCTAAGCATGGTGAGATTTCCCTGACCGAAAAAGCGAACAAGAAAAAATCCGAAAGCAAGAACAATAAAGGAGACCACGGTTTCCGGAAGTGCCGTAATGCGTGCCGCTTTCGATGCTATGTGATCACTAAAGGAGAGAAAAATCAGGGTCGACGCAAGAAACAACACTACAGGAACCCCCATCCGCCGAGCCCCAAGGCGATCATAGACCCTTCCGGCGAAAGAGAGAAGGAGGGCGGAGGAAATGGTTCCGATCAGATATGCAAGACTGATCCCACTGCGGGAAATCGAATGAACGGCAAGCAGAAAATCGGTAAAAACCGAAACCCCGACCGTCTGGCCGGGGATACTGGCAAGGGTTCCAAGGATTGCGGCAGGCAAAATAATCCAACCGTAGAAAAAACGCTTCATACTACAGTGGTACCATGAATAGAAGCGGTATGTCGATCACTGCGTGCTTAGCAAAAAAACTATGCTCCGCTTCCAGGAGGAAGATTCATTCACTCAGGATCAGCTGTAACAGCGATCGTACGGCAGCTCTACAGGATTTTATTATAATTCCTAAACGCTTGAGGACCGCACGACAAATTCGGGGGCCAAGAGATGCCGTTTCGGTTTCGAATCGGGAGAGGCCATGAGATCCAGCAGTTCCATTGCAGCGATACGTCCCATATCGCGAATCGACTGAGAAACCGTTGTGAGCGGGATTCTGCACAGACTGGAAAGCCGTATATTGTCGTAGCCGACCACCGAGACCTGCTCAGGGATTGGTATCGAAAGAGCCACCAAATGCTCCATGACCCCCAGGGCGACGTTGTCGTTGGTAATAAAGAGCACACTCCTTTTCCTCTCAATCTCATCCCGTGAGAGGAGAATCGGAACCAGATCATATCCGTCTTCAAAGGTTTTTACGCCCCGATATCGTTTAATATCGCCCTTGGAGTGATCGACACAGTTATAAAAGCCGTCGACCCGATCGCCCATAGACTGATGCTCAAAACCCGTTATCAAAATAGTCTGTTCCTTCTCAAGACTATTGATATAGTGGGCCGCGAGCTCCCCTCCCTTTACATTGTCACAGGAGACATAGGAAATCTCTTCATCTTCCGGAATACAATTCATGAGCACAAAGGGGATTCCCGCATGCTTAAGAAGACGGATCGTAGGTGACTCAGGGAGAACCGGGGCAAGAAGAATACCGTCCACCCTGCTGCTGATCAAAGAACGGACAAGCAAAAACTCCCGTTCTTCAACCCAGCGCGAACTGGAAAGTTGCATTGAATAATTCTGTGTATTCAGGACCCAGTCCACCCCTTCGGCTATCTCAATAAAAAAGAAGTTTGACAACTCATCTATCACCACCCCGATATTCCTCGTAGGCGTACCGGCGAGCCCCTGGGCCAGCTGATTCGGAATATAGTCCATCTGCTTCATGAGCTCCAGGACTCGATTTCTGGTCTTGCTGTTTACCATATCGGGCCTCGACAAAACCCTTGAAACCGTTGATTTGGAAACCCCGGCCGCTTTCGCAATATCCATGATGGTTACTTTATTCATTACAACTCCTTTAACCGATTATGCAACCGGTATCAAAGAAATATCCACTACAAGAGATACATACACCATGTATCACCTATAGGACAGCACAGCCATCTTATCATAATAGCTATTATTGTTGTAATGCAAGAAAAAAATATATATATGTATGTAAATTAATTATATACCGATACAACCAATCTCCCCATACTGTAACAGCGAGAATGACACTCTGTGAAAGATTATCATTGACAAGCCCTAAAACCTACCGTACCATAATAACTGAAACCGGTTGCAGTTAGCAACAACACATGGAAGGGTAACGGATTGGACACTCAAAACATTTTTACTCAGGCGGCCAAGGTGTCGATTGCGGTCATCGGCGATATGTGCCTAGACGTTTATTACTTTGCAGACAGAGGACGAACGGAAATATCCGTTGAAACAGGACTGGAAACCCGATCGGTGAATGCATGTAAACATGAGCTGGGAGGAGCCGGAAACGTCGCAGTTAATTGCAAACGGCTTGGGGCAGGTAGAGTCGATATCTTTGGCATCATCGGAGAAGATGCACACGGCGACATTATCTTATCGCTTTTGGGAAAAGAGGGAATTGGCTCCGCCGGGGTTGTTCGGCAAAGGGACCAGTGGCTTACCCATCTCTACCACAAGATTTACGAAGGGAAAACGGAAACTCCCCGTTATGATATTGGGAATTATAACAAACCAGAGGCTGCAAATATCGAAAAGCTCCTGAAGGTCATTGAAGATACAATAGACGGCTACGATTGCGTGATCATCAATGAACAGGTGATGCACGGCATACATTCCAGGGCCTTTCAGCAGGGATTAGAAAAGATCATCAAAAAAACAGAGGATCGGGTGACATGGTTTGCAGACTGCAGGAAACTTAATGACGTCTATGCCCATACTGTACACAAACTCAATGACAAGGAAGCCTTCGAACTTTTTTCAAGACACACGGCAAAACGCACAAAAAAACGATCCAGTGAAGAAGAAGTCATTCAATGGCTCTATCAACGATGGGAACGCCCTCTGATCATGACCCGTGGGGAGGACGGCGCCCTTGTTCACAACGGCCAAGAGATATTCGAGATCCCGGGGCTTCATATCATCAAAGAAATAGACACGGTAGGGGCCGGAGATGCCTTTATGGCGGGAACGGTTGTAGCCCATGGGGCAGGAGCTTCACTGCAGGATGCGGCTAAAATCGGAAACTTTACCGCCGGGGTTTGCATACAGAAGCTATTCGAAACCGGCCACCCTTCGGCACAAGAGGTGGTGGCCATTGCTTCTGATCCCGATTATCGTTACCGGCCGCAGCTCGCACGGGATCCGCGGCTTGCCCGTAGACATGCAAAAACTCCCATTGAAATTCTCAATGCACACACAAAGGGAAGCTTTTCGGGTACCGCTCCAGAGGTCGCAATTTTCGATCACGACGGAACCATCTCCACCCTGCGCCAGGGATGGGAAGAGGTGATGAAAAACATGATGGTGAAAAGCATTGCCGGCCGCTATTACGAAAAACTCGAAGCATCGCTTCTCAAACAAATAGAAGACTCGGCTAAGGCATTAATCGAAAAAAGCACGGGGGTCCAAACCATCATACAGATGCACGCGCTCCGTGACCTGATTATATCGATGGGATTGATTCCGAAGGAGGATATCCTTAGCCCCAAGGAATACAAGGAAATTTTCAACACCATGCTGATGGAGCGAATCAGCGAAAAGCAACGGCTGCTGGAGGATGGAAGACTTTCCACAGAGGATCTGACCATGAAGGGAGCGGTTGCAATGTTGCGCGATCTCAAGGCAAGAGGCACCCGGCTCTTTCTTGCCAGCGGGACCGACCAGGAAGATGTACGAAAAGAGGCCCGCCTGCTTGGCTATGAAGAGCTTTTCGACGGTGGTATCTACGGATCGGTAGGCGATGTGGAAAACGACCCCAAGCGATTGGTCATCCGAAACATTATCGGAGAAATAGAAGCAAAAGGTTCTATCGATCCTGCCAGGTGCATTGTTTTCGGAGACGGACCGGTGGAAATGAGGGAAGCAAAGAAACACGGACTAACGGCTGTCGGGATCATGAGCGACGAGAGGCAACGCTTCGGTGTCAACTATGCCAAAAGGGAAAGGCTCATCCTCGCCGGAGCAGACATGTTGATCCCCGACTTCTCCTGGAAAGATGAACTTTCCAGGTGGTTCGGCTGGAGGTAAAGGAATATGGGTAAGCAATTTGATCGCTCGAGTATGAGCTACTATCCTTTGAAACAGAGAGCGAGCAAGGTGGACATCGTCAAAAGCTGTGTCACCGAAGAGCAGTTTCAGGGAACCTTAAACCCTGAGGTACGACAGAGGATCGCGATGATCGCAGAAGAGATTCTCAAAGCGCGTAAGAAGGGGGCGTCGGTTATGTGCGCCTTCGGAGCCCACACCATCAAGAACGGGATGGGACGGCTTTTGGGAGACTTCACACGGAAGGGATGGTTTACCCACCTTGCGACCAACGGTGCAGGGGTCATTCACGATTGGGAATTCGCCTTTCAGGGAAAAAGCAGCGAGGATGTACGCGCAAACGTTCAAAAAGGGATGTTCGGAACCTGGGAAGAAACCGGTTGCTATATCAATCTGGCCCTCGCTGTGGGAGCATATGAGGGGCTGGGCTACGGCGCATCGATAGGATCGCTTATCTCCGGGAACGGCCTCGCGATTCCTTCGAAAGAGGAGTTGCTTACGGTCATATCGTCGGACAACGAGCCCTTGGCCAAGCGTGCGGCTGCCGCGGACCTGCTCGATCTGCTGGAGCAGCTGGAAATCGAACCGGGCTTTCTTACAATACCCCACCCCTTCGCATCCTACAGTGTCCAGGCCATCGCCTTCGATGCCGGTGTTCCCTTTACCAGTCATCCGATGTTCGGCCACGATATCATCTATACCCATAAAGCCAACAAAGGGGCCGCGATCGGACGAACAGCGGAACGGGACTTTCTCACCTATGTCCAAAGCGTTTACGGCCTGGAGGGAGGGGTATATCTCTCCGTAGGATCGGCGGTCATGTCTCCCATGATCTTCGAGAAATCCCTTTCCATGTCACGAAACGTTTTACGCAAACAGCAGCGGGATATCCGCGACTGCGGTATCCACGTGGTGGATCTGCAGGAGGAAACCTGGGACTGGAGTCAGGGGGAGCCTCCTGCCGACAATCCCGCCTACTACCTGCGTTTCATGAAAACATTCAACAGGATGGGTTGCAGGGTGGATTATACCTCGGCGGACAACCGGGCTTTTCTTGTCGAACTATATCGCGAACTGAAAAAAAGGAGCTGATAATGAAAGCAAAGATAGCAGACTGGAAAAAGGAGATGACCGAGCACCTGACAAACGAACTACTCCCCTTTTGGACCAGTCGTTGTTGGGACGAGAAATGGGGCGGATTCATAACACAATTCGGTGCGAAAGGGGAAGACACGGGCGTCGACGAGAAATCGCTGCTCGCTCACATGAGGACCATCTACTCCCTCTCCCTGGCCGCAGATCACGGATTCGACAAGGACGGAATCTGCCGTGATCTTGCAGGCCGAGGGGTAAAGCACGCCATAGACCACTATTGGGACCCGGTCTACGGCGGATTCTACTGGCTTTTCGACCGGAAAAACAAGGTTCTCATCGATAAGAAGATCCTTTACGGCCACAGCTTTGCCATCTATGCCTTGGCAACCTACAGCAAGGTCTTCGGCGACCCCACCGCGCTTCACTATGCAGAGGCGTGTTTCGACCTTTTGCAGAAGTATGCGGCGGAAACGACCTACGGCGGCTATCTCGAGATGTTCGAACGGGACTGGAAGCTCTGCGGCCCCGGTAGTCAAGGCGGCGACAGAAAGACCCTCGACGTTCATATGCACCTCATGGAGGCTTTCACCGCCCTTTATGCGGCCAGCGGTAAGGAAATCCATCGGCGTAAGCTCGAAGAGATCATCGAAATCCTGATGGTGAACATTCTTCATCCCACATACAGAACCGGCATTCCCCAGTTTTTCCGTAACTGGGAGATCGCTCCGCAGATCAAATTCGACATCATCTGGGGCTGGGACCGCTTCAGCGAGGGTGATGCGCAGAAACCGAATGCCCTGGATAATACCTCATACGGCCATAACGTCGAGTTCTTCTGGCTTCTGCTCGAGGCCTTGCGGATCATGAATGCCGACCCGAAACCCTACCTTTCGACCTTTCATGCCATCCTCGAACATGCCCTTGCCCACGGAGTCGACAGACAATACGGAGGTATCTATGTCGAGGGCTCACATGACGGGAGCCAGGTCTACGACATGGCCAAAGAGTTTTGGCAGCAGGCGGAATTTTTGACGGGAATGCTCGATGCATACCTCTTTTACGGAGAGGAGCGTTACCTGGATGTGTACGAAAATGTGCACCGCTTCGTTATGGACAAGATGATCCGCCACGATATCGGAGAGTGGCTGCCCCTTCTCGAACGCGAGGGGAAGCCCATCTGGACCCATATGAGCCACTCCTGGAAGGTGAACTATCATACAATCAGGGCCGCTGTCCTCTCTATCGATCGCTTGGAAAAGATAGAAAACAGAATCGGCCAATAATAATCGGAACCCAACCTCCGTCGGAGGTTTAGAAATTTGTTCAAGGAGGAGTTTCATGACGAAAAAGCCATATCTGTTTGTACTGGCGCTCTGTTTCGTCCTTCCTGCACTGCTGTTTGCAGGAGGAAATCAGGAAAGTGAGAATTCGGGAAAATCTCTCGAGATCTTCAGCTGGTGGACAGCCGGTGGTGAAGCCGAAGGGCTTCAGGCCATGCTTGATGTCTTTCATGAGAAATATCCCGACATCGAGATCATCAACGCAACAGTCGCAGGCGGTGCCGGTACCAATGCAAAAGCAGTGCTTGCAACGAGAATGCAAGGAGGAAATCCTCCCGATGCTTTTCAGGTACATGCAGGCCATGAGCTGATCGACACCTGGGTGGTCTCCGGCTATATGGAACCTGTCACCTTCATCCTGAAGGAAAACGGCTGGATGGACAAATTCCCCAAGGATGTCATCGACATTATCTCCTATAAGGGCGAGGTGTACAGTATTCCGGTAAATGTCCACCGCTCGAATGTCATGTGGTACAACCCCAAGCTCTTCAAGGATAACGGCCTCGAACCCCCAAAGAATATGGATGAGTTTTTTACCGTTGCCGAAAAACTGAAAGCAGCAGGTGTCACCCCCCTCGCACTCGGAGATACCAACGGATGGCCTGCCACCCACCTTCTTGAAAGCGTCATTCTCGCATCCACAGGGCCTGAAAAATATCGGCAGCTGTGGGAGAGAAAGGTCTCATGGAGTGATCCCGATGTGCAGGAAGCCCTTGAGAATTATGCCAAAATGATGAATTATACCAATAGTGATCACGCTGCGCTCACCAATATGGATGCGGCCGGTTATGTTGCCGAAGGGAAGGCCGCGATGAATGTCATGGGAGACTGGGTTGCCGGTTACTACAAATCTCAGGACTATACCCAGGGAGTCGATTGGGACTGGATGCCCACTCCCGGAACGCAGGGGAATTTCATTATGCTTTCCGATTCCTTCGGTTTAGCAAAAAATGCACCGAATCGTGAAAACGTCATCAAATGGCTCGAGGTTTGTGCTTCCAAAGAGGGGCAGGATGCCTTTAATCCGATCAAAGGTTCCATTCCCTCAAGGATAGACGGCGATCGTTCAAAATATGATGCCTACCTCAATGCTGCAATGGATGATTTTGCTTCGAACGAAATCGTCCCCAGTGTTGCCCATGGAGCCGCCGTGTCGGAGGCCTGGATAACAAAGATCAACGACATCATGAGCGTATTTACCACCGATCTTGATGTCAAGAAAGCCACTATCGAGTTCCAGGCGGTAGCCGACCGCTACGCTCCCAAATAAGGGATCGGCAATCGTTGTCATCGCGGGGTTTTTGCCCCGTGATATTCATCTTAGAATCGGAAAAGCAGGTTAGGTTGATATGTACTGTCCGAAACAAGAAACACGCAAAGGCTTGCTGGTTGTTCTCCCCCTATCCGCTGTCCTCTTTGTATTTGTCTACGGATTCATCCTTTGGTCGTTGAAGGTATCGTTTTCCGCCTGGGACGGCATCCTCCCGAACATGAATTTCATAGGTCTTGAGAACTACCGGCGCCTTTTTAGCTCCCAGAGGTTTGTGACCGACTTGTTCAATACCCTCTATTTCACCCTCTTTTTTATGGTCGTCTGCATCGTAGGCGGTTTCTTTTTAAGCTATCTTCTCTACTCCCGGCTCAGAGCCGAAGCGCTCTTTCGCACCATCTATCTCTTCCCCCTTTCACTCTCCTTTGTTGTGACCGGTGTGTTGTGGCGCTGGGTTCTCTCCCCGGAGGTAGGGGTCAATGCACTCTTCCATATGCTCGGCTTTAAAGCCAGTTTCGGCTGGTTCACCTCAACCCAGAGCTTCGGAAAATTCAATTACGCGCTGATATCCCTCATCATCGCAGCGTCCTGGCAGTATCTCGGTTATACCATGGCGATGTTTCTGGCAGGGCTTCGCGGTATTCCCGATCAGATCATCGAATCGGCCGAACTCGACGGTGCAGGCGAATTTCGTATCATTCGGAGTATTCTGCTTCCCATGCTCAAGCCCATTACCTTTTCGGCAATGATCGTCCTGGGTCACATATCCCTCAAGATCTTCGATCTGGCCTACGCCATGACGGGAAAGGGACCCGCATTTGTTACCGATTTCCCCGGTCTCTTCATGTTTGAGACGACCTTCAGGGGAAACCACTATGCCGAAGGAGCTGCCATTTCCATCATCATGCTTCTTCTCATAGCCCTTGTCATCATTCCCTATCTCTATTCGACCTTTAGAGGAGAAGAGACATGAGAAGCAGAACATCTGTTGTCGTAAAATATTTTCTTGCCATTCTCTGCGCCCTGTTGTTTCTCTTTCCCCTTTATGTGCTTCTGAACACCAGCCTCAAGCCCTTTTCCGAGGTACGAATCAGTGAAATGTGGATTCCGGCACAACACATCAGTTCAGAAGGCTTTGTCGAATCCTTTTCTAAACTGCGGGGGAACCTTCTCAACAGCTTTTTGCTGGTCATCCCCGTATCATTCTTTTCTATCCTTTTCGGCTCGCTGAACGGATATGTCTTTTCGAAATGGAAATTTCGCTTTTCGAATCTTATTTTCGCGCTTATCATCTTCGGAATGTTCATTCCCTACCAGAGCATCCTCATACCCCTGGTCCAGTCATTAAATAAGATGGGCCTCTACGGGCACTTGAAGGGGCTCATCATTACCCACATCATCTACGGACTTCCGATATCAACCCTTATGTTCAGAAACTACTATGCAAAGCTACCCGATGAGCTGCTTGAGGCGGGAATGCTCGACGGTCTCGGTATCTGGGGTGTTTTTCGAAGAATTATCGGCCCCATATCCGCACCGGCAACGGTGGTGGTTCTGATCTGGCAGTTTACAAGCGTCTGGAACGATTTTCTCTTTGCGGTGGTCATCACCCAAAAACCATCGATTCAGCCGATAACGGTAGCCCTGCAGAACCTTGCAGGGAGTCAGGTTATCGAGTGGAACGTTCAGATGGCCGGTGCGCTTATCGCCGCGATTCCCACCCTTTTGGTCTACATTTTCCTTGGCAAGTACTTCATCAGGGGGCTTCTCGCAGGATCGGTGAAAGGGTAAGGTAGGCACATGGCTTTACAGAACAGTACTCACAAGTTTTTCATCGGTATCGATATCGGCGGCACAAAAACGGCGGTTTCTCTCGGCGACGAGGCGGGGAATATTAGAAAAAAGGAGCGCTTTGCCACGGCCGATCACTACGAAGAGGTGATCGACCAGGCCTGTTCCTCTGTCCGGGCCATGCTGGATTTCGCCTCGCCGCACAAGGTAGAGGCCATAGGGATCAGCTGCGGAGGCCCCCTTGATCCGGCAGCCGGTATTATTCAGGCACCGCCGAACCTTCCCTCCTGGATCGATGTTCCGGTGGTCGACCTCATTGCACGACGTTTCGATCTTCCCGTTTATCTGGAAAACGATGCAAACGCCTGTGCCCTTGCCGAGTGGTATTGGGGTAATGGAAGGGGATGCCGGAATCTGATCTTCCTCACCTTCGGGACAGGGCTTGGAGCGGGGTTCATTCTCGACGGACGGCTCTATTCGGGAACCAGCGGCCTTGCCGGAGAGGTCGGCCATCTGCGGCTTGCCGAAGACGGTCCTCTTTGTTACGGAAAAGCGGGTTCCTGGGAGGGATTCTGCAGCGGCAGCGGCATGAGCCGTCTCTACGAGATGAAATTCGGCCGCAGCCTCAGCGCTAAGGAGATCTGCGACCAGGCGGAAGCGGGGGAAGCCCGGGCCCTGGAGGTTTCCGATACCACCGCAGAATACCTCGGCCGGGGGCTTGCCCTCCTCGCCGATCTTTTCAATCCCGAGCGGGTGATCATCGGAAGCATCTTCTCAAGAAGCGAAGGCCTATTTCGCAAGCGGATGGAAGCGGTGATGAAGGCGGAAGCCCTGCCGCGT
Organism: Sediminispirochaeta bajacaliforniensis DSM 16054; assembly: GCF_000378205.1. Classification (NCBI taxonomy): domain Bacteria; kingdom Pseudomonadati; phylum Spirochaetota; class Spirochaetia; order Spirochaetales; family Spirochaetaceae; genus Sediminispirochaeta; species Sediminispirochaeta bajacaliforniensis. The sequence goes on from NZ_KB899427.1 coordinate 32,954, forward strand.
ACCTTCAGCGACTGCAAGGTGCTGCCTGCCGGGCTTGGGGAACATCTCGGAGACATGGCAGCCCTCGGTGTCGCCATTGGAAAACTACGTCAAAAGGAAGGTTCTTATGATAGATGACAAGCATCTGGACGAGTTGATAGAGCGCTATCCGGCCCTCGCCCCGATACAAGAAGCAATTGCAATGGGTGCCGATGCGATGAAGAAAAGCATCGATGCAGGAGGGAAAATTCTGGTCTGCGGAAACGGAGGAAGCGCCGCCGATGCCGATCACATCGTGGGCGAGCTGATGAAATCCTTCGTAAAAAAACGGCCCATAGCGGATTCTCTGAAGCAGGCCCTCCTTGCGGCGGACGCCGTATTGGGCAGTGAACTTGCAGATTCACTGCAGGGGGGAATTCCGGCGATCAGCCTGACCCAGCACACCGCCCTCTCCACCGCCTTTGCAAACGACGTGGATCCGCATATGACCTACGCCCAGCAGACAGCGGTTCTCGGAAATGCGAACGACATCTTTATCGGGATATCAACATCGGGAAATGCGAAAAACGTTCGCTATGCGGCAATCTGTGCAAAGGCAAAAGGGCTTACCGTGATCGGCCTTACCGGAGAAAGCGGCGGCAAGCTGAAGGCGCTTTGCGACATCTGCATCACCGTACCGGAAACGGCAACCTTTAAGGTACAGGAGCTTCACCTTCCGGTCTATCATACCCTCTGCCTCATGCTCGAAGAGCATTGCTGGTAGATCGGGCTCAGCGCCGTCTGATGGCCCCCATGGGGCAAAAACCGACGCAGCGACCGCAGTTGGTACAACGCTCTGCATCTATTGTGGGTGCGGCAAACCCAGACTGCCGGATGGCACCGGTGGGACAAACCCGTACCGAAGGGCAAGGATGATTCTGCGGACATCGAGCATGAACGACTTCTACGGACATAGGTACTCCTGTTGCTTGTTTTGTCGAAAGGGAATTCGACAAGATGTGTTGTATATTTTATTTATAATATATAGATATAATCTTATTGTCAAGGCAGGGAATAAAAATGGCTCGACGAGTAGTAATCGGTGTGTAGTGCTTGCTGAAAAGAGATTTTAAGCCGCCCTATTTGAATATTATCTTGCATCTGGATTTGATTATAGCCAGCTCTTCAGCACAGACTCTATCAAGATTCATAACGAACGCCAAACGAGATAAATATCTGTCGCATTTATTTCCTGCAACTTTGATGTACGACATACTAATCCGTATTTCCGTTTAGCTACTCCGAAGCACCCTTCAACGACTATCCAATTGAGCTCATCCTGATAGCGCTCCTTCTCCTCTTACTGGAATCTCTCTTATTTGCTCAACTACTTCACGATCTGAAATTTATAGTTTTTCCTTGATGATTAACCCAACAGTGTCCTCCACCCAAATGGCCGCCGAACCGCATGAAAAAATCCTCTAATTCAAGCTGTATTTCTTATAGCACTGAATGAACCAAGACGGATAATCCTCTCACATTCTTTTGTGAAATCAAAAGCTCTGCATCGGGATGAATATGTAAATCCTTCTGAATAGCATACAACAGCATGACTTTTTTAGCCGATGCCGAGGAAACATTGTCACAAGGCACAGCCTTATCGAATTTCTTAATCATCTTTGGATCCAGTTTTATACTCCGAGCCAAACTCTGTTCCGCCAATTCTTGTAGCTGATCTTCCATACAGTTGTCACTCAAGAGAAATTTTGCCAAGATATACTTGCGCAAATGCTCATAAACGAATTCCAAAGAAGGGTCTGACTCGTTTCTGATGATTTCCGCCTCGTTTTCGGCCTTTGCATGAGCCATAGACAACAGATGAATTACAAGGTTTTTTCGTTTTTCGATTGTCACACTATCTCACTCCGTTTCAATGCATTTTGCGGCAAAATCCTGTATCGTTGAAAAAACAGAATGCAACCCATGGAATCGATCCGTAGATATCTGGCTCTTTATATTGGTTTCCTCGATAAAGCGAGGATGAAAAGACAAAATTTCCTCTGGCGTTCTGTTATCCAAAAGCAGTATATACATAGCAAGGAAGCCTCTGATAATAAGTGCTTCACTATCAGCTCGAATTCGGACTTTTTTATCGACATACTTCAATATGATCCATACACCTGATTGGCACCCTGGAACCTTTCGCTCATTAGTCCTTTCCTGCAATTCGATATGTGGTATATCCACAGAAATCTCTATTAAATATTCGTACTGTAAAAACCAGTCTCCTAAATTATTAATGTCCTCTATGAAGGTATCTTCCAACTGAGAAATAGACATTTCTTCAGTCATTTTTTAATCCACCTACTCATTAAATCCTGTGTTTGTCGTATTGCCAGGCATGCCTCATCGATTTCTGTGCGGGTATTATAAAATGCAGGCGATAATCGAAGCGCCGCAGTAACACCGAACCGCTGTAATGCCGGTTGAGCACAATGCGTACCCGAGCGGATTGCAACGCCCAATTTGTCTAGTATACTAGCCGCATCATAAGGATGCATAGTATCCAAAACAAAAGAAACTACACCTGCGCGATTAACAGGATGACCTAAGACATGTAGTCCTGCAACTTCAGAAAGTTTTTCCACGGCATAATCGACAAGCATACTTTCATAATCGGCAATGGCTTTACGCCCAAGTCTGTCTATATATCGTATTGCTTCCGCTAAGGCAATAGCACCTGGATAGTTGGGCGTTCCAGCCTCTAATCTATACGGCAGCGGTGCTTCGGTAAAATCTTGATCCGTTACAGTACCTACCATCCCGCCTCCAAGACGTGATGGTTTCAACATCTCCAAGAGTCTTCGTTTACCATATAGCACACCGATACCGGCAGGCCCCATGATCTTATGGCCGGAAAAACAGTAAAAATCATAATCTTCTGCAGAAACATGTGTATCGCAGTGCCTAATGCCTTGTGCTCCATCCACAAAGATTACAGCACCGGCCTCATGAGCCAGCCGCGTCATCTCGCCCAACGGCATTACTGTTCCCGTAAGATTCGAAACCTGTGTAACTGCGACCAATTTAGGATTCTGAGAAAGAATTTTCTTGTATGCCTCCATATCAGGCATTCCATCAGGACATGGTATGATTGCAAACGTTGCCCCCGTTCTATGGCACAGCCTTTGCCACGGAAGAAAATTGGAATGGTGTTCAAGTTCGGTTATGACAATCATATCATTGATATGTAACGTCTCACGCAGCCCATCAGCTGCCATATTGATTGAATCGGTGGCCCCTTGAGTAAAGACAATCTCTTCTTTACTATCCGCCCCCAAAAAATCACGGACAGTTATTCGCGCATCTTCATAAGCCTGGGTCGACCGTTCACTAAGGGTATAGATGCCACGATGTATATTTGCATTATCATGCAGATAATGAGAACGAAGCCGCTCCAATACGCAGAGAGGCATCTGCATTGTCGCAGCATTATCCAGATAAATGAGCGGTCGGCCATCTATTTTTGTTGAAAGTATGGGAAAATCTTCCCGAATTTTTGCTACAGGTAACATAATAGCTTCTTAAAAAATTTAAACCATAAGCGCTTCAAGTCCAAAAGCATCGGCAAGAAGCTTCAGTTCTTCCACATAGTCACCATAAGCAAGGGCCAGATGATTACCCGTATATTTATGAGCCTCAAAAAACTTCTTCTGATCATTTACACGAAAAATCACATAGTTATTACAATTATCAGTATAGTATCCGCCACCGCACACAACAGTACCGGTGCCAATAAGCATTTTCCTGCAATCGGGAGAGAATCGGCAAATTGTAATCTTCTGACCAACATCCTGGTTAAAGTCATAACGGAAAACAGCTCCGAACTTTTTATCAAACGCAAAATGCCTCAAGCCGTACTTGGAAGGTTCACAACAAATACCTTTTTTCTTGCGAATCTGGCTGGAATGATCAATAAGGTACAAGTTGGAGTGATCTGTTACATTGGCCAGATCGTTCTCAAGGTCAAAACGTGAAGAAATAGGAATCACATTCCCACTATCGTCAAATAGTACCGGCCAGGCGTTGCCTAAAGAAGGCGCCTTATCTGACAGTGTAGTCAACATAAACATAGCCATCATACTGTTAATGTCCGAATCACAGGTGGAAGGGATACCTTGTTCCGTCAACAGAGAGTGGTTAAGACAAAAGGTAAATTCCTCCTTGTTCATGCGCATAGTTGAACAAGCATCCGGGCAAGGAAACGTAAAACCATTGCAGTCATATAAATTAAGAAGTTTTTCAACCAAAACATAAATCTTGCAGGAATTAATGACATACGTACGTTCGATATCAAGATTGTCAGGTTCTGCCCCTCCAATAAGTTCATCCGCCAAGCTTTCAGCTTTTTTTACATCTTCATCAGTAAGATTTGGAGTGTCCATACGACCTGGTGTCGTATAGTTACCACCTTCGGGCAAAGGATGTATATAGTCGAAAAACTCATGAAGATTCACATAGCGGAAATGTGTGCCAAAAACATCGGTAACCTGAGGCAGGCTGATAAAAGAATCATTACACGCATACGAGGTGTTGGAATTAAAGCGTACACCTGCCAGAACATTTGCATTTTGTACCGCTTTTTTTGTTCGCAGTACATTCATTTCCTTTATAAGATCGCTCCATGTATTGGCAGCATATGTTTCCAGGCCGCGACTATATAAACTGGCCGTTATAGAGGTGATCATGCATCCCAGCCTTGGGGACAAAAGAATCGGCTTTTTGCTACGCTCTGCCAATTCAATAATCTGACGCTCACGTGCAATACCTGAATGAATTAAATAAACATCAATCTCACCAAGAACTTTCATCATTTGATCAAAGTTCTCCTGAGGCAGAAGCCAATCATCATTACATTCAAAATAGAGCGGTTCCCGAAGTTCCACAAAATCAGGAATATTTTTAACTAAATCGTCCTTAAAATCCGAAAAAACCTGCTGAGCAGCAATTTTATCATACTCGTTCGTAAGTGCATCGCCTGAAGAAAACCGGCATGGTCCCTCATAAGCGAATTTATGTACAAGTCCAAAGCAAAGCGGCTGCACATTGAGTTTAACATCTAAGCACCGTCTAATCATTTTTTTATCCCTCCACACCATTTTCATCCATAATGGCTAATATGAAAAAGTTTCGCACAGGTATGCAATATCAACAAGCAGGGTTACATATTTCCTCTTATGCTGATTGCCTGTGTTTCGCCGATAACATCAACGTCAACAAGAAACCCACGGCGGCGATGGCAAGACTCACGAGGAAGGCCTTTTGGTAGCTGCCGCTGGAGGCTTTCATCTCGCTCATAATCGTGGGGCCGAAGTAGCCGGACAGGGCAAACCCGATAAACATGATGCCGTAATTGACGCTGTTGTGTTTTGATCCGAACTGGGCTGCCGTAAAACCGGGGTAGATTCCCATAATCGCACCAAAAGCCAGCCCGATACAGCTTATACCGACGTAAAACAGAACGACCGACGCGCCGCCGGCGAAATCTCCAGAAACATACAGCACGATAAGGCCTGCCATGGACACGGCAAAAACGCCGACAAGGGTTTTTATGACACCGACCTTGTCGGACAGGAAACCGGCCACTATGCGGCCGAAAGTGTTTACCAAGGCAAGAAAGGATACCGCAACCGCGGCCGAGGCTGCACTCATGCCGATCATCTCCTGTGCGACCGGCGATGCCTGGGAAATTACCATAAGACCGGAAAAGGCACCGCAGCAGAGCATCATCATCATCACGTAAAAAATCGGGTCCAAGAGCATCCCCTTCCAGTCTTTTTCGGCTCCGACCGGCCCGCCGCTTTTAGCCGCCGGCGGTGTCCAGCCATCGGGAACAAAGCCCGGGGGACAGCGGATAATAAAAAACGAAGCGGCCCCTATCAGGATCATCATAACGGCGCCGATGATTTTAAAAGTCGCCGTAACACCGTTGGCGGCGATGAGGGCGTTGGCTATGGGCGGCATGATGACGGAACAGACGCCGTACGAGGCGGTGACAAGCCCACCTACCAAACCCCGATGGTCCGGAAAAAACTTGATCATGTTGGCCACCACGCAACCGTATACCAAGCCAAGGCCAAGGCCGGTGCCAAGGCCGTAACTTACGATCAGCATCCCCAAGGATTTGGCAAATCCGGAAAAGAATATGCCTCCGCCGAAGAGAATCCCCCCGGTAAGGATGATGAACCGAGGGCTTGCCCTGTCGTTGATAAATCCGCCGGAAATCATGGTAATGGGACCGACGCTGTTCGCCACGGTAAAAACTATGGCAAGGCTGCCCAAGGCAGCCCCTCCCACGGAAGAGAGGTAGGCAGCCATGGGTTTAGCGAATACGCTCCAGGCGTATATGGAACCGATGCACAGGTTGACAAGGCAGCTCGCGGCGAGCACAAACCACCGTTTAACGGTTAAGCTCATCTTTCATCAACCCCATCAGGTCGTCCCATCCAGGATGGCGCCCTGTTTTTTCAGGGTGCTCTGCAGCTCGCTGACGTTTTTTTCCAGCGCCCGGGGTGAAATGCCTTTCTTCACGCAGATTGCGGCGGCGGCGCCGGCGGCCTGTCCGGTGATCATGGTTTGGTGCAGGTAACGCAGATAGGCGTCCCGGTCGGTTGAAACGTGCTTGCCTGCGATAAGCATATTCTCGACTTTTAGCGGAACAAGGCATCGGTAAGGGATGTCATAGGAGCCGTCGTCGCTCGGGCAGACCTTCTCCACCTGGGCGATGGTGTTCTGGTCGGTGGTGTGGTGTGCGCCAGCCTTGAAGTGGCTCTTACCTATAACATCGGGGAACTCTTTCCCCACAGCTACGTCGTCCCGGGTGAGTTTATAGTCGCCCATAATTCTGCGGCCCTCACGCATGCGCAGTTCGGGGCAAAGCCGGGTAAGGTATGCGTTCTTAAAGCCCGGAATGTATTTTCGGAAGAACTTTAGGGCCAGGATATTCTGCTTACGACAAACCATCTCACCTTTGGTGATGTCCCAGGCATTGTCGGTGAGCACTTCCGGCACCTGGGATGAATGCTGCATATGGGCCTGAATATGGCCGCCTTCCCGGGGGGTAAGGAAGAAGCCCACACCAGAACATCCGTGCCATTCACCGGTCTCGAGCCCCTTTTTGTGGAACTCGGTAAAGCCCATAATTTCCCCGAACAAGGCCGGGTCGTCGCAGGTCTTGTAGAATTCAAGGGCCTTTTGATGGGCCTGCTCTTTCCGCTCCTCCGACCAATGCGGCAGCGTATGTTCGAACCAGACAATCTGATCCGGGTTTTTATGGATCCAGTTCATCAGTTCCTTCCAATCAACCCCATCCATGGTAAAAGAAATCGTGTGGGGCTGGACAGTTTTTTTATCAACGTATTCGGAAAGGGCACCTGCCCGTACCGCGATGTCCCCTTCTCCGGTGCAGTCAATGATGATGTTTCCTTGGATGATCATCGTTCCGTTGGTGTTCTCCACCTCGACGCCGGTCACTTTGTCTCCGTCCTGTACTACATCCACGACAAGGCTGTGAAGCAATAATTCCACCCCTTCTTCTTCCATCATTTCGAAAATTGTCAGAGCAAACCAGTCCGGGTCTATATACGAAAAGGTGTAGCCTCCTTCAAGCCGGTGCTCCGGTTTAAGATGCGGCAGGGCGTGCCCCTCTTTCAGCATCCGGGTATGAATCTCCTGAATAATGCCCGCGGCATCCTGTTCGCCTTTTGGGTTAAACAGGTGGGCAAACGCGAAGCCCGGAGGCCCTGAAAAACAAAGCTGTCCGCCGAGGGCCCCTACCCGTTCAATCAACAGGGTAGACGCTCCGCCTCGAGCCGAGGCAATAGCCGCCGCGACACCGGAAGTACCGCCGCCGCAAACGATGACATCGTATTTTTTATCAACAATAACCTGTTTTCTCGCCATACTTGTTCCTCCGTCTATTTTTTGAATTCTTCGATTGACTTCGCAGCTTTGCCGTCGGGAAGTGCGATCGGTTCCACAATGCCCTCGCTGTGCAGGGCCCAAGGAAGTATGATGCCGTCGTGGCCTCCTCGACCGCCGACCACCACCACTTCAACATCTTTGGGCGACCGTGTAACCGGCATAGGGTGCCGGTTTTTAAAGCTTTCGGGCCGAACCGGAACAAGGCCCCGATTCCGTATCATAGGTACCTCGTGGTACACATAGGTGTGGATGTGTTCCTGAATCATTTTTTTTGTGTAACCGGCATTTTTCAACATCATGCCATGATCCGGGGTGATAGCCATGACCAGCGGGCCTGGCATATAGGCATTGTTGGAACCAAGAGTAGTGCAGCAATGAGTCAGTGTGTCCAGAAGGTCGTAACCGTCAAGGCTTAAAAAGTCGATGACGTCATGAATCGGTTCGGCCTTAAGGACGTAAACCGTTGTGGTATTCTTGTCGAAGTGGTCTTCGTTGATCATGTTCCACTGGGCCAGTTCCGGTTCCTCGGCGAAGCAGTAGGTAAACTCCGCCTGGCTGGCGATGCAGTCAAGGTCGCAGACCCCGGGTACGGAACGAAGCACGTTCATGATGGCCAGGTTGACCGCCCGGCCGATGGTTGCGTTCATCGGCCAACCAGGGCCCATACAGCCTTGTTTGCCGGAGATACCGATTTCCTGGGCGATGGGTCCGGACACCAGCACAAGATTGCCGCCCGGGTGTGATGTGGTGACGCTCTGGTTAAAGTTGTAGAGTGGGTTGCCCAGGGCTTTAAAAGCCGCTATCAGTATGGGCATCGCCTTGGGTTTGCAGCCCGCCATTACCGCCGCTATGGCCACGTCCTTGACCGTTATACTCTTTCCGGACGGGCCCGAGGGAGGGCAAAGGACCAGGCTTTCCGAGAAGGGGCAATAGGCCAGCATTTTTTCGTACCGTACCCTTGTGGGCGGAATAATCGGTAAACCATCACTGATATGCTCGTCGTTAAAGTAATCGTTGATCAGCTCCAGGTTGTCGCAAGGTTCTTCTTCGCTACCGAGCTCGAAGGTTTTGGGAAGGTAGCCGTCTTTCGCGGGAGGAACCTTGTCCATCTTGAAATCGATATGGGATAGTTTTGCAAGCTCCTCGCCGTTGGAAGTGAGGGCCTTTAAAATATAGTCCCATTTTACATCTACCTGATGAGCTACCTCTTCCACGGTACTGGCCTGGTAAATATCCACCGAGCACAGGCAAAGCTGTCCGGCACGGTATACGCCTACACCTTCGGTAATCGCCGATCCCGGAGGCGCAGTCATGTACACCGCGGGAATACCCAGTTTTTCTAGTTCGATAGTAACCACTGTGGTTGAAGAAGAAGTGCCCATGTCTCCTAAAGCCACAATCGCCGCGACCGGTTTCTCTTTGGCCAGCATGGCCGCGTAATCGGCCAGTTTCTTTGCGTCTTTGCCCCGGACAGTCTCGGTGTATTCCACAAAGTTCGAGGCGCCGATTTCCTGGAGTTTTTCTTTTATACGGCCAAATACCGTATAGTAATTACAAAACCCAAGTTTGGTGTTGTTGTAAAAAAGGATTTTTCCTTTTTTCAATTCATCCAAGGACGACCGCTTCGCCATGGTAATGGCGGTCCTGTTCTGAAAGCCCCTGGGATCCAATAATCTGTTTTGTTGTTTTCCCATTTCTTATCTCCTTGCATAATCCTCAAAGGGATTTTTCAAACCTACCGCCGGTTTGGGTGGCGGCGTGTAGCCCGTCTTTTTCCAGAGGGGCTTGTTGTATTCGGACAACATGTCCGCAGGAATGATGCCCGTACACATAGTAATCATGGTCCCCTCATCGTCGGGTTCATAAGTCCAGGGGAGATACCAATGCAGTCGGCGCTGGTCCCATACTTGGAAATCCACTCCCTATACGCCAAATACAGGCAGGAATTCTGATCCAGGGATGGGGAGGGCACCCAATACGTTTTCTGATGATGAAGGGTCATAAGCCTATTTTCTTTAGCCGTGAGCATATACCTCTCCCCTTCCCCCTTTTCAGGGACTTAATGCAGAGAACTATTCTTCAAAATGCCCGATAGAACGTTATTTAACGATGCTCTTATACGTATCCCTGGTAATCATAGTGCCGGAAATCTTGATAACCGCGTATTGCTGTCCGGCTTCCTTGAACTGGGGGAAAATATCCTCGACCTTTTTACCTTCCCGGCAAATGGCCAGCATACCTTCAACCATATATTTCGCGTAATCCATGGCGTTGTAATAACAAGTAGCCCACCAACAGGGAGACGCGTTGTTGGCCCATTCCTTTACCGCCAGTTCGCCACCAGCGCTGACAAGGATCGTTTTCTTTTCCACGCCGGCGGCTTCAATCGCCCTGACGGCACCGAGGCCATAGTGGTCGACCGTGCCCATAACGAGCCAGGCGCTGACCTCCGGATGGGAAGCGATAATGGCGGAAGTCTGCTTGTAGGACGCTTCGGCCATATCCTGGCTGCCGGTCTCCGCGGCGCAGTCGGCCATGAAGATGTTAGAATCTTTCAGTCCAGGGAAGCCTTTTTTAAGTCCGGTGACAAAGCCGTTAGCTCGGTTGATATCCGACTGATACTTGCTGTTCGTACCTTTAATAACGCCAACGGTTTCAATCTTGGAAAGATCCACACCGGTAGTTTTCCAGTTGCCGATAATCCATTGGGCGCATTTATCGCCGACGCCTTCCGCATCAAGTTCAACGTACGGGGCAAGCACTCTCCCCGAACCGTCCTTTAACTTTAACGTTTCACCGATTACCGGCACTTTAGCGTCGTTAAACTTCGACACCACCGCCGGGGCACTTCCTTCGTCGACCACAAAAAGGAAGGCGCCGTCGATTCCCGAGAGAAGCCCCACATCCACCTGCGAAAGCTGCGTTTCAATTTTTCGATTCGCGTCGGCGGTGCGCACTTCAAAATTGTACTGGGCTCCCAGTTCCTTTAAGGACGTTTCGATGTCTTGTATCCATTGCACCGTAAATGATGTGGCAAAATATTCGAAAACAAGTGTTTTTTGCCCCTCCGATGCAGAATCGGAATCCGTGACACCGTTGGCGAACACCGCCGTTACCAAAGCGATGGTCATAATTAGCGCGATCGCTTTTCTCTTCATAACTTTCCCCCCTTTCCTTAAAAAATTTATCTTTCAAGCCTCTCCCTACGGAAGAAGTCAAATATCAAAGCCGCAATTAAAATCAGACCTTTTGCGACAATCTGCCAAAAGGCCGAAACGTTAATAACCGTAAGGCCGTTGTTGAAACATTGCATGATAAGAAGACCAATAAAGCAGCCCTTCAGGTTTCCCTTGCCGCCTGTGAAAGCCACTCCACCGAGGATGGCCGCGGTAATGGCGTCAAACTCCGCTCCGGCACCTCCCCCCGGCTGTCCTGAGTGCATTTTTGCGGTCATCAATACACCGGCGAAAGCCGCTACCATGGCGCTAATGATGTACAGAATTGTGCTGATTTTTTTTGGATTTAAACCGGCCAAACACGCCGCGGTGGGGTTGCCGCCTATCATATAGACGCTCCTCCCGAATACGGTCCGTCCCAGGATAAACCCGAAAATTATGAAAAAGACGATGAGTAAAATCGCAGGAAACGGAATTCCGGCAATTTTCATGGTACCGAATTTGATGAACATTTCCTCATTTATGGGGACCGATTTCCCCTTACAGATAATAAACGCAAGTCCAGAACACACCGAAGAGACCGCCAGTGTGGCTATAAAAGGCTGAAGACCAAAAATGTTTACCAAACACGAATTAACCAGTCCTACCGAAACACTGGCGATTACCACCACAAGGGAAGCAATAGGCCAGGGAACGCCGGCGTTGATCAAAATCGCCACCAAAGTCCCAAAAAGGGCTGCCACGTTGGCACTTGCCAGATCGATATGACCAGCGATAATAAGATAGGTTTCGCCGATGGCCAAAAGGCCTACGGTCGAGGCTGCCAGCAGTATATTGGTCATATTGAAATAGGACAGGTAATTCCTGTTCATGAACGTAAAAAAGGAAATTTCCAGCAGCAAGACGACCAACATCATGATCTCGCTCGATTGCATGAGACTCTTGGTCAGTCCCGTATTCTCGCTTTTATTTATTTTTCCGCTGTTTTCCATCGGTTACCTTTCCCTCATGGCAAGTTTTAAAACATTTTCTTCGGAGAGTTCTTCCCGGTTCAGTTCTCCGGTTATCCGGCCTTCCCGCATTACGATTACCCGGTCGCTGACATTAACGACTTCAGGCAGTTCAGATGAAATAAAAATCACCCCGAGGCCCGATTTAGCCAAATCACAGATCATTTGATAGATTTCCGCCTTGGTCCCCACATCGATACCTTTGGTCGGTTCGTCGAGGATAAGAACTTTGAGGTTCGCCAGGAGCCAGCGCCCGAGGATAACCTTCTGCTGGTTCCCGCCGGAAAGTTCCACCGCCACTTTGTCTATCGAAGGGGTTTTGATCCGTTGTTTTTCCACCGCCAGCCTCGCGATTTGCCGTTCGTTCCGGCGGCTTATCACCCCGAGCTTTGCCAGGTTATGCAGAATCGGAATAGTCAGATTTTCCCTGATCGAACGCTCGAGGACGAGTCCCTGCTCTTTGCGATCTTCTGGGCAAACACCGATACCCGCGAGGATCGCGTTCCGAGGGCTTCGTATTTTCTGGATTTTTCCATTAACGTAAATCTCACCCGCATTGAGCTTGTCAGCGCCGAAAATAGCTCTGATGGTTTCCGAACGTCCGGCGCCTACAAGGCCCGCGAAACCGAGCACCTCCCCCTTATGGAGGGTAAAATTCACACCTTTGATATAATCATTTTCAAGGCCTTTCGCTTCCAGTACCACTTCGCCGATTTTGTCGTTCCGGCTCAAATTATTAAACACGTCGCCGATATTTCGGCCTACCATCTTCAGCACAAGTTCGTCTTCGGTGGCGTCGGTGGTTTTTACCTCTTCGATAAAACAGCCGTCTTTTAAAATGATGATCTTGTCAGCTATCTTAAAAATTTCTTTCATTCGGTGGGACACATAGAAAATAACCTTCCCTTTCTGTTTGAGCTTTTCGATAAGCGAGAAAAGTACCTTGATTTCAGGATCCGAAAGGGAAGCCGTAGGTTCGTCAAAAGCGATTATCATACTATTACGGCGGTAGGCTTTCATGATCTCCACCATCTGCTGATGGGCGACTGACAGGGAATTCACTTTATCGTGGGGGTGAAAAGGCATCTGGAAGAGGTCGATGAGTTTTTTCATCTCGCCGTGAGATTTCCTGAAATTGACAACGCCCAATTTATTCCGATAGAGGTCTTCCATAAAAACGTTCTCCGTCACGCTCAAGTCCCCCACAAGCTGGCGTTCCTGGTAAATCACACTGACGCCGTAACGGAGCGCCTCGATCGGTGACTTAAAAAGAACCTTTTTACCGTTAATAAAATATTCACCGGAGCTTGCTTCCCGGGCGCCGGTTAAAATTTTCAAAAGGGTACTTTTACCCGCGCCGTTTTCTCCGAGGAGTGCGCAGACTTCACCGCCATCGGCCCGGAAGCTGATATTGTCCAAGGCTTGGACGCCGACAAAGGCTTTGCTAATATTCTTAAACTCAACGTAGTTTTCCATGCCGTCCCCTATTGGAGAAAACCTTTCAGCACGATATTTTTGATCTTGGTCATCTCATGCAAAGTAGTCAGCCCTTCGTTCCCCATGCCGCTCATTTTCTGGCCGCCGAAGGGCTGCATTTGGTTGCGGTACACCGAGGACCCGTTCACAACCATGCCGCCCGACTGCACATTCCGCGCGACGTGCATACCCAGTTTCCAGTCTTTAGTCATCACGCAACCGGAAAGCCCAAAGTCACTAGCGTTGGCAATTTCGATCGCTTCATCCATCGTATCAAAGCCGATAATCGGCCACACAGGGCCGAAGATTTCCATATTCTTCGCCACGTCCATATCTTTGGTAACCCCAGAGAGTACCGTCGGCCAGTAAAAAGCCCCTTCCCTCCTGCCACCACATTCGAGCTTTGCTCCCTGGTCTATGGTCTTTTGAACCTGCTCCTCAACCTGCTCTGCGGCCTCTTCGCTGATAAGGGCGCCCATTTTCTCTCCCTTGGCGTTCGTGCGGTCGGTATGGGAAAAGGCCTCGTCCATTATTTCTTCGATATTGTCGTCGTAGCCCACTTCGATCCCTTTAACCAGCTCCAAAAGTTTTTGAGTAAAAGCTTCCTTGACGCTGTTGTGCACGATAAAGCGTTTTGAAGAAATACAAATCTGCCCTGAGTTGCCTTTACGGCTCCCCCAAGCCCTGGCTGCCGCCGCATCGATATCCGCGTCAGGCATAACGATAAAGGGATCGTTGCCGCCTAATTCCAATACACAGGGTGCAAGACGTTTGGCCATAAGCTCGGCAATGCCTACACCCACTTCTGTACTGCCGGTCATGCTCACAGCGTCAACTCCGGGGTTCCGCAGGAGCCAATCTCCAACCTTCGATCCCGAGCCGGTTATAATCTGCAGGGCGTTGCCCGGAACACCGGCTTTCAGCAGGAGTTCGGTAATAAGAATGTCCGTTAAAGGATTGTCCGTCGGCGGCTTCACGATGACCGCGTTCCCTGCGGCCAGCGCGGGGGCCACTTTGTACGCGTAAAGCAGCATAGGTGCGTTAAAAGGCACTATTGCCGCCACGGTGCCCAAAGGCTCATGGGTTACCATAATGAGATCTTGGGCTGTTTTGCCGTCATGCCCCGGTTCAGAGCCCGGCACGAGAAGTTGGCCGTCGAGCCGCTTTGCCGCCTCAATGTACCCGGGGAAAACCGATATCGTCTGGTTATATTCAAAAATCGTCGTGGCCACATGTTTACCGCATTCCCGGGTGCAAACCGCGATAATCTCACGCTTTCGTTCCTCAAGAAGCTGCACGAACGTTTGAATAATTTTTTCTTTATCCATGAGCGGAATAGCGGCCCATTCCTTCTGCCCTTCCTTGGCGTTGACTACCGCTTCGTTCACATCCTCTTCGGTAGCCATGGGAATGGTATCGAGCTTTTTATTATTCGCCGGGTTGATAACGTCGATGGTTTTACCGTCCCGCGAGCTGGTTTTCCTGCCACCAATAATCATCTGCATCAGAACACCTCCCTAGTTTTTACTTGCGATAATTTTAGAGTAATAATTCGTCCGCTTAATCAGATAGGCGAAATCCTTCATCATAGTTACTCTTGGGTATGCACACTGGTCGTTGGGAGTCGTATCCTTGTTATTGAAAATCGGATGCTTCAACATAAGATCGAGCACATCGTTGTCATTGTAACCCCATTCCTCAAACGTTTTGCCTCCAGCGATATGGAGGTCCCGGCAAAGATCGATAACCCAGTCGATCAGCATCCTCACCTCGAAATCTCCTTCGGGAATATTTTTCTTGGTGATGGCATTATAAGCTTTGCGGTATTTTTCTTTGCAACCCTGACCGTTCCATTCAATTACAGCGGGAAGCACCATGCCGCAGGCATCGCCGTGTGGCATGTGAAAAGGCTCTTCCGACATAGGGTGGGTAATTACATGATCCTGCCCTATACTGGCGATACCAAGGGAAAATCCCGAGTACATACAGCCGAGACTCATCATGTTGGCCCACTTCGTAACCGCAGGGTTCGCCACAAACGGCCGTATCGCCTCGCCGATAAGTTCCAGCGAATGAAGCGAAAAGAGTTCAGTAAAATCGTTCGCATTCATGTTGGTGTAGGATTCAAGACCGTGGGTAAATGCGTCCACCGCAGTCGCCGCAGCCACTGCAAAGGGAAGTCCGGCAAGCAAATGAGGATCCATAACAGCGTAAGCCGGTAAAATCGAATCGTGCATGGGAACGAGTTTAAAACCTTTCTGGTCGCAAATAACCGCGTTTCTGCACACCTCACTGCCGGTACCAGCCGTTGAGGGAACCGCAATAATTGGATAAGTTTTATGGGGCAACGGTTTCGCGGGAGGCCAGCCCATAAAGTCCATCACCCCATGATCCGTTTCGCCGACAATTGCAACGCCCTTGGCGGTATCCATAGTACTGCCGCCCCCCACGGCGATAAGCGCATCGACCTTAAACTGATGGGCCTGCGGTATCGCCTCGTCTTCTATGGTAACGGCCTCAGGATTAGGGCGTACATTGGTAAACAGGGTATACTCCACTCCGGGAGCGGCCTTTAAAAGGGCTTCCACGGGTTTGATCACCCCGGCCTTGTACAAGCCTGGATCGGCAACCAGCATTACCCGCTTCCATCCCTCGGTTTCCAAAACCCGGGGAATAACCGAAATACATCCCGGCCCCTGGTAAATCTTTTGTCTTACGCCGAACTGTAAAAACTTCTCGATTGCCATACTGTACTCCTCACATTTTTTTCAGCAGGGCGCCACCGCTAGCGCATTCCGATATCGGCAGGCGATGAACGCCATCCTGTTCGTCCTACTGACGAAAGCGCAGTGGAACTTATTGAATAGAGCTATTATGGTATCCGGGTTTTAAAAAACGCAATCGCAATAAAAAAACAACTATTCCGATTTGGAATAGTTGTCGATATATTCCCAGAAGGCCTCGGACGCAGCATTATGGAAGCTATTTCGCAGGCGGGTCAGACAGATAGATCTTTCCGCGGTAGGAATAATATCGCGAACAACAAGATCCTCCGATGTGATGTGGGAGGTAAATTTTTCCATAAGTAGGGCGATACCCATTTTGTTCTGGACGAATTCAAAAACATTTCCAATTCGGGTGCCCTGAAAATACACATTAGGAGTAAACCCCGCTTCCTCGCAAAGTCTAACGCAGTAAGAATACGTGGTGGTCCGGTTACTCAAAAAACACAGCGGTTCGGTACGCAGCTGCTGCAGCTCTATCTGTTTCTGCTCAGCCAGCGGACAACTGCGATTCACTACGGCGACCAGATGATCCCTGGTAAAGGCGATCTTTTCAAATCGCTTTGTTTTAAGAAAAAGCGAATCGCAAAAAACAAGATCAAACTCGCCGGAACTAAGACTGTTACTCAGCAGCTTATCCTCGTTATATTTAAACTCGTTCATCTTTATCGTGAAATTGGGAAATTCGGTTCTGAAAGCGGCCACCGCTTCTACGATACCGTAAAACTCCATGGTGATCAGGCACCCCAGATTGAAATCCATCTGCTCCTGGTCAATGAACTGGCACAATTCCTTGTTCATCTGTAAAAAGCAATCATTGAATTTTTTCGCATAGGGAAGAAAAAACTGACCACCAATTGAAAGCCTGGTTGTTTTATTGTTACGGATAAAAAGCTGTATACCCAGTGTTTTTTCCAGAGCCTGTATATGTTTCGAAAGCGCCGACTGGGTAATGTACAGTTCGTCGGCCGCGGCAGAAAAATTTTTACACTCGACTAACTTTAAAAAGTCATTGATATGGAAGAAGTTCAAATCCCAGCTTTTCATATTTTAGCCTTTTTTAGTCTTTCCCGCTTTGGCAAATTTGTCAAGAAAAAGGAGTTGAGCCATTATTTCTGTAAGGCATTGGGGCGATCACACTGTATTCATAAGCACAATCGTACCGTGGCGATTCAAGATTTGCTCCCCTGCCGTAGTATCGTGGTGATCAATAGCGTGATGAAAGACTCAAGCCGGCCGTAATGGACATGCGAAGCCTCCCGGGTGTACCATAATCGGTAATGATCGAAACCTACCAGAGTGAAACAGAAGATTCGCTTCCGCGGGAAAGGCGGGCATTTCTTGTTGAACTGCGCAGAGCGGAAGAGAGTGAGAAAAGTTGCGAGGCTCATCTCGCAGAACTCAAGGGTCTTGTGAAAACCCTTGGACTGACGATCGCCGGCACAACGGTGGCTCCACTGAGGGCTCCCTCTCCCGCCCTTTTACTGGGAAGCGGGAAGAGTGAGGAGATAGCCGACAGTGCCGACGAGCTCGATGCGGGGGTCATCATCATCGACGACGACCTAACGCCGAGACAACAAAGAAACTGGGAGCAGCTTTCGGGCTGTGTCGTCATCGACCGCCAGGAAGTTATCCTGGAAATCTTCGCAGACAGGGCCGCAACGCGCGAGGCCAGCCTGCAGGTTGCCCTTGCCCGCATGGAATATAGCCTTCCCCGACTTACCAGGGCATGGACCCACCTGTCCAGGCAGCGCGGAGGGTCCCGCGGGACAAGAGGAGAGGGAGAAACACAGCTCGAAAGCGACCGGCGGATTGTCCTTGCCAAGGTTGCGAAACTCAAGAAAGAGCTGGAAGGGGTACGCAAACAGCGTGCCACCGCCAGAAAGCAGAGGAGATCGGTGCCTCTGCCCACGGTAGCTTTGGTCGGCTATACAAATGCCGGGAAATCAAGCCTTCTCAACGCCTTAGCAGGATCGACGGTCAATGCGGAGGATAAGCTTTTTGCTACCCTTGATCCCACGACCAGGCGGCTTGAACTTTCAGGAGGGAGAAGCGTTCTGCTTACCGATACCGTCGGATTCATCCGCAAGCTTCCCCATGCCTTGGTCGATGCCTTTCGTGCGACCCTGGAAGAAACCCTTCTGGCTGATCTTTTGATACATGTTATCGATGCCTCGGATCCTGAAGCCGCAGAGCATTACCGCACAACCAGGCAGGTCCTCTCTGAAATCGGAGCGGAAGATACGGACCAGATCATCGTCCTCAACAAGGCTGACCTCCCCCACGACCAGCTTCTCCTTGCCCCTTTGCGGGAGGCGGATCCTCAGGCCCTTTTTATCTCCACAAAAAGCGGATTGCATCTTGATGCATTAAAAGAGCGGATTGCCGCCATGCTGGAGAAGCACACATTAGGCCATCGTTATCGTATTCCCCTTGATCGTTACGATCTGGTCGCTCTTCTCCATCGCGAAGGCAGAATTATAAAGGAAGAAGCGATCGGACAGGCGGTTTATGTCGAAGCAATAGTGAACGAGAAGATCGACTCCATACTGAAGGCTTTTAGGGAATAAAGAAGGAAATGATGAAATTTGTTGATGCTCACAGCGACTTCGGGATTCGCTTTATCCAATCTCCCCGTGCACGGTATGGGGATGTCATGACCGCCGAGCACCTCCCCATGCTTAAATCGGGGGGAGTTGCACTTGAGGTGATGACCGTCGGCGGTGATTTTGCCGTCGACGATCTCGATCTTGCCGATCCTGTGGACGCCTTTCGTGTTATCGAGGCTGTTCTCCGGGAGGAGGAGCATGCCGAGGCCTGGCAGGTTGTCAGGAACCGAAGTGATCTGCAGAAGATGATGAACGGCTCCGGTACGGGATTGCTTCTTCATATCGAAGGGGCAGCTCTTCTCCGCAAAGATCCTGCCCTACTCAAAACCTTCTACCGCCTCGGCGTACGCTCCTTTGCCTTTACCCACAACCTTCGAAACGCTTTCGGCGACGGCTGCCTCGAACCATCCAACGGCGGCTTTTCGCTGGCGGGAAAAACCTTGCTGAAGGAATTGGCGAAGTTACCCATGGTTCTCGACTTGGCACATGCCGGAGAGCGGCTTTTCGAAGAAGCGGCAGCATCGTACCCGAAGCCCTTTATGACATCGCATGCAGGAGTAAAGGGGATCACCGATCATCCGAGAAATCTCTCCGATCACCAGTTGCGGCTCATACGGGATGCAGGAGGGGTCCTGGGAATGGCCCTTGTCGCGGCATTTATTCACACACCACCGGCCGAAGCATCCCTCGACTCCCTCCTCGATCATATCTGTTACGCGGCGGAACGAATCGGCAGTGAACATATCGGTATAGGACCGGACTTTACCTATTTTTATCCCGAGGCCGTCGAGCGGCTGAGAGAACGGTTGGGCATGGATCCCGGGACCATCATGTTTCCCCCGCACCTTGACTCACCTGCGGGATTCCCCTTACTGGCGGAGGCCCTGTCGAATCGAGGCTTTTCCCAAAACGAGATACAAGGCATCTGCGGAGAAAACCTTATGCGGCTCTTCGGCAGCCTTCTCCAATGAACATCCCCCCGGTAGTTGCAGCCTATGCCGCCGACCTGATAGTCTTTATTCACCTTCTTTATGTTCTCTTTGCCGTCGGCGGTGAAATAGTGATCGTAATAGGAGCAATTGCCCGACGGCGGTGGGTCAGAAACCGGCTGTTCCGTTTTCTCCACCTCGGGGCGGTTCTTTTGGTGGCGGCTGAATCATTTGCGGGCATCACCTGCCCCCTTACCGAGTGGGAATACCGGCTTAGGATTATCGCGGGACAGAGGGCGGAAGGAGATATCACCTTTATCGGACGACTCATTCGATCGATTATCTTCTATGACTTTCCGCCCCTCTTTTTTTCCCTGCTATATATCGGCTTCGGTCTTCTGGTCCTCTCCACCTTTATTTTGATTCCCCCTGGACACAAAAAGCACAGATAAGAGAATCATTGCCCCTCCCACCAGCTTATTCCAGGAAAGCGTCTCTCCCAGGACAAGAACACTCAAAGCAAGGGCACCAAAAACCTCAAGGTAGGAGAGATGGGCGGTTACCGAAGCGGGCAAATGTTTAAGTGCGGTGAAAAAGAGAAGGAAAGCCACCAATCCTATCAATACGGCATAGAGAGACGCATAGGCAAGGGAGGATCCTGTCGGAAAGGGCCAGAAAAAGAGTGCAGGCGTAAAGAGAAGGGCGGGAACAAGATTCTGATAAAAGGTTGTGGCAATCTGATCATAGCGAAGCGAAGCGGCCTTAAAGGCAATAACCGTCAAAGAATAGAGGGCCGAACTGATCAAAAGCATGGACATGCCGATAAAATCTCGGCTCTCAATCGCAAAACCGCTCTGACTATAAACAACGCCGATCCCGGCAAAGGCAAGTAATAGGAGGAACACATTACGAAGAGGTATGCGCTCCTTCAGGAAAAGAGCACCAAAAAGGGTCGCAAAAACCGGCCAGGAATAGAGAATCATGATTCCATTGGAAACAGAAGTAAAGAGATACCCAGCAAACAACAGCAGCAGACGCACCGCATTCAGAAAAGAGCCGAGTAAAATAAGAGCACTCGGCTTTCCGGGCCTACGATGGCCGGAAAGCAGGTAAAAGATCGTAAGAGCAACCAGGGGTACAGCGGTCCGAAACCACGACATAAGAGGGGCAGGAACTGCGGCGAGCTTGATGAAAACCCCGGCGCTTGCCATCAGCATGGTAGCCCCGATAATCGATAGAAGAGGAATAAACTGTGAACGTGAACTCATAGACGATACCGGATACCGATTCCTGCGGCGACATAGTTGCTGGTTTCGGGAAAGAGCAAAAGGCCGGGAGCCGCTTCAACGAAAACCTCGATAGGCATATTGGAGAAGAAAAAGGCTATACCAATGGGAATACGCACGGCAATCTTAAAATCGGAAGAAAAATGAACGGCCCCGCCACCGCCCACATAAGGACGGAAAAAGGCACCGTTATTCATCTGGAAACCGTTCAAATGATAGATGAAATCGGAATGAAGATAGAGACCGGTGTTGTGACTGAGAAACGACCAGGCAAGAGCAGCATCCCAGGCCATCGAACCATTACCGGTTGCCTTTATGCTGATGCCGCTCGGTTCTCCAAGGATAATTCCAGCGGAAAGTCCCGAAGCACGCTCTTTTAACTCATCGATATTGATCAAAGGCTTGGAATCCCCTTCGGGTTTTTCCGTCTGCCCTGGATCGTCATTCTGGCTAAAACCGGGCACAGTCAGAGCAAAGAGAAAAAAAAACGCAGTGAGACGGGTAAAAATGCTCTTCATACCTACTCCCCCTGTGACTCCTCATCACAGGAAAAGCCGGCAAATTCGAACAACTCGGCCTGAATCCAGACAAAATTCCCATTTTCCGTCGGAATAAGGAAACGGGCGGACTCTACTTCGCTACTCTCTTTCGTAAAAACAGTCACCTTCTCAACTGCAAGCACAGGGTATCGTTTACTCTTATCGAAAAGTTTCGCCGTGGTGATATAGTGAGTCGACATATGGGGGAAAAAATCATCGAACGATTTTTTCAGATCGGGTTTGATTCTAACGTAAAAATGTGTTGACTGTGTGATCATCATTACCCTCCACGGTGCAAGTGTATCCATTCGAACGACAAGGTTCAAGCAGAACCAGCAATAAGCTCGTAGGCAACCATCTTTTCATCAGGGTAAAGCCCTTCAGGAATCTTTTCTACCCCCAAGGCAACGGAAATCATATGCCTGGCACAACGAAGAGGACTTTTCCGGCAGTATTCTTCTTTTAATGTTTCGATATCGACGGCTTTCCGTTCGATCGTGCCCAAGTAAAAGGGACACGAATCAAGATATTCACAAGTTTCCATAAGAACTCCATTATATCGATAATTCGCTTAAAGTTCAATGAAAAGCGAAATTTTGAGCTATATTGATTTTTTACTATTTTAGTCGTATTTTGATACAAAATAGTATGGGAGGACACAGTGGACGAAGCAGAAGAAAAAAACCATTTTTCCTTTGCTGTTGAGGGAATGACATGCGCCTCCTGCGCCAGAATTGTGGAGCGGGGCTTGAAAAAGATAGAAGGGATTGAGTATGTCTCGGTTAATCTTGCCACCGAGAAGGCCTATGTGGTCGGAAATACTTCGATCAATGAGGAGATATTGCAACAGGCCGTGGAGAAAACCGGTTATCACTATTCTGCGGATCTCCCCGCAGATGATGTGCTGGAACAAAAATTCAAAGAAGCAGGGAAACGGGCCTTGATCGCAGGAGGGGTGACGATTCCTCTCATGGTTCTCATGATCTTCCACATGAGCGGTATCCATATTCCGGGATTTGCGCTTATTGAAACGGTGGCCGGCCTATACTTGATCCTCGGACCGGGGAAAAACACCCTAAAAGGGGCATCGATCGCCCTCACACATGGCCATGCGAACATGGATACCCTGGTCTCCATTGGGGCAGTCGCAGCGTGGCTGACCGCTCCATTAAGTCTGACCCCTCTGAAGCTTCTCTCTTTCGGCACCATCGGCGCGATGGTCATAGCGTTTCATCTTGCAGGAAGATACATTGAAGCAAAGCTGAAACGAAAAGCATCCCGTGATATCCGCGCCATTCTTGCCGGCGAGGCCCGAGCCGCCCGTGTGGAAACAGGCGATACTATCCGGGAGGTTCCCATCGAAAGTGTGCGCATTGATTCGATTCTCGTGGTCAGGGGCGGAGAAAAGGTACCTCTGGACGGAGAGATTATCGAGGGAAGCTGTGCCGTCGATGAGTCGATGATTACCGGAGAACCGATTCCGGTTTCAAAACAGACCGGTGAAGAGGTTATTGGGGGAACGATTCTCTCTTCAGGCTTCATCCGTGTTCGCGTCAGCAAGGTCGGTGCCGATACCTTTCTCTCGCGGATGATCAAACTCGTGGAAGATGCCCAATCCTCCACCGTTCCCCTTCAGGCCTTTGCCGACAGAATCAGTCTCGTCTTTGTACCCGTGGTTATATCGATAGCCCTCATTGCGGCCGTCGTATGGGGCCTGGCATATGACTCCCTGACCCCCTTGCTGGTGAGAGCCTCACAGATTCTTCCCTGGGTGCGTCCCGATATGGGAGCGGCTGCAACGGCGATTTTTGTATTTGTGGCAACGATGGTTATTGCTTGCCCCTGTGCCCTCGGCCTTGCTACTCCTATGGCTCTGGTTGCAGGAAGCGGTGCAGCAGCACGGCGGGGAATCATCCTGAAGAACGGAGAGGCCATCGGAAACGCCCGCTCCCTTTCCACCGTATTGCTTGATAAAACGGGAACCCTTACCCAGGGAAGCCCATCGGTCGACTCGACGAATCTGAACGACACCACTCTCGCGGCGGTAGCGTCTATTGAGTCGGCCTCTGTCCATCCGCTGGCAAAAGCAGTGGTGAGCTATGCCGAAGAGAAAAGATTGATGCTGCCCTCAGCATCGGAGATTTCCGAAGAAACCGGCCGGGGCATAGCGGGAAGCTGCAACGGCAGCTTGTACCATATCGGCCGCCCCGAGGATGATTCCCGTTACAAGGAGCTAACCCAGACAGGGGCAACGGTCATCGAGGTACGTGGCAACGAGGGTATCCTCGGCTGGATAGCCATTCGCGACCCCTTGAAGTCCGATGCTCCGGCAATGATCGCACGACTGAAAGAACTGGGGATCACTCCGGTCATGCTTACCGGGGACCAAAAACACACGGCCCTTGCCGTAGCCTCGGAATTAGGCATTGATGAGGTGCGGGCAAGGGTAAAGCCGGAAGAAAAGGCGGCTATCGTTCGCGAATATCAAGGAAAGGGAGAGATTGTGGCAATGGTCGGCGACGGCATCAACGATGCGGCCAGCCTTAAAACCGCAGATATCGGTATCGCCATCGGAAGCGGCACCGATTTAAGTATCGAGAGTGCCGATCTGGTCCTTGTCAGCGACAGACTCGATCGTATAGCCGACGCCATAACCATCAGCAGAAAAACGGTCAGAACCATACGGCAAAACCTTTTTTGGGCCTTTTTCTACAATCTTATAGCCCTTCCCGCAGCAGCGGCCGGGCTCCTGCATCCGGCAATTGCGGAAGCCGCCATGAGTTTCAGCTCGATTAATGTGATTCTAAATTCATTACGAATAAGGAGAAGTGTATGAAATACATTTTTGATGTGCCCGATGTTTCTTGCGGACACTGCAAGATGCGAATCGAATCAGCTCTCGGCAAAGAAACCGAGGTAACATCCTGCAACGTCGATATTGAGGCGAAAACGGCAGAGGTTGAATCATCCCTCGATGCCGACCAGCTGATCCACTTGATCGACGAAGCAGGCTACGATGCAACGCTCAGGGCCTGACGGCCTACCATTTCCCCTTTGAAAAGTCTGGAAAGAATTTTTCCAATAGGGATAGGAGTTGACGTTCCGAAAAGGGTTTGGCCAGGCAATCGCTCATTCCCACGGCCCTGCACGCTTCAATATCTTCCGCATATGCGTGGGCGGTGAGGGCTATCACGGGAACGGGGATTGCCCCCTGTTTTTTCTCGTGCGCCCTGATACGTTGCGTCGCCTCCATGCCGTTCATCTCAGGCATGTTTACATCCATCAGAATAAGATCAAATTCCCGCTGTGTGGCTAAATGAACGGCTTCGAGCCCATTATCTGCCTCCGCAGTAGAAAAACCGCGTTTACCGAGTACCGTAACAATATACAGCCGACTAATTCCGTCATCTTCGGCTATCAATATGCGGGGTACCCTGTCGCTCTTGTTCATTTCTCCCCCAGCCGGTGGAGAAAATCATCGTATCGGCAGGAAACCTCTCCATCACGAACCTCAACGATGGGAAATATAAGACCACGTCCCAAAGGAAGTGCCCTTGTCTTCTCTTCAAAAAGCTTCCGATCCGGATGATCATAACAAAAGCGTTCTTTCAGCCCCTTGGCCGCAGACAAGTTTCCGGAAGCCTTGATATCGCCGACCTCGGCCAAAAGCTTCTCCACCGCGGGATGAAGAAGCGCAAAGTCATAACGGAAGCGCCCCTCTGTTGTAGATACAATGGCCCGCTTCTCCTCAAAATAGTGAAACATGATGTTACGCGCATTTGTATGGGCCTGGTCGGGAACAAAGGCAAGCGAACGCAGCATGGTCAGAAGCATTGCATAATGTGCCGCATCTGCCAATGGGCGGTTGATTACAGAGGCAGAGACCGCCTTTTCACAGGCCCACATACCGAAAAGCTCCGCTCGAAGCTCTTCAAGGGTACTATACTCGCCCCCAAGCCAGATCGATGCCTCGCCCTGATGATCGGGATCCTGAAGCCCTGTTGTGTGGCCGATTTCATGCAGGGCAGAGTGCAGCTGCCCTCCTTCGAACAGGGACGTTCCGACAAGATCGAGAATTTCCCGGGGAAGGAATTGGTCGGCCAGAATCGATCCTGAAAGTGAATGGACCGCCCGACCGGTGTTTTGATAGACCATGTTGACGGTCCCGATGTTCTTACCGACCCACTCATCGTTAGGCAAACTCTGAGCGCCAACAGTCATGGGACCAGTCACATAGTCGCCGCTCCACAAAAGCACATCAACAAATTTCAGCCGGGGCAGGCAATGCTCATCGATTTCACTTCGCTTCCACGTCCAGGGGGCCGTAGCCTCCAACTCAGGAACAAGGCCGAGAAGATCCTTTATCAGCCGGTCACTCTTGGTATCTATTCTGGTCACCGCCGCACAGGCCGCACCCTTGTTGTTCTTCCAGGCGTCGAGATAAACCTCCAAAGCGGTTGAAATGACAATATCGATGGGGCTGTCGTGGCGAATCCAAAGATAATCGGCAACCCTTCGGGCCTCGAGGCTCCCTGTCTCAAGTTCGGTAATCTTCGCATCGAGATAGAGCCTGAAAGAAATATTATCACTAAGCTCCCGGGCCTTCCGCAAATAATCCGCGGCTCTGCCGCAGGCTTCGGGAAAAAGCTGTTCATTTCGTATGGTATCCACCCCTCCGTCATTACCGCGAAAAAGAACACGGTTCACCTCACCTGCCGGCGAGCCAAGGGATTCCAGCTCTTCATCGGTAAGATCGGGAGGATAAAACGAGCAACGCCCGGGAACAGGAACAAGGTCGAACAGGTAGCGCCTGATCTGGAGGAAGGCATCGAGGCTGCCAGCCTGTTCTGCAAGGGCCTTTACACGCCCCTCTTCGATTTCCAAAAGATGGTTTTTACGAGGCTGTAAGCTCCACGGAGCATTCTGAAGCAGCAAAAGATGACGATAGGAAGAGAGGCTTTCGCCTTCGTGCTCATTCGCATAGGGGGAAATCGTGTCGAGAAAATGAAGAATAATCGATGTATCAGGGCAAAACTGCCAGCAAAACATCTCATTCATCTCTTCGGCCGCAAGGCAAAGATAATGAAGCAATTCAGCCTCGGAGGAAGAGAGTTCCTGCCATGGAAAATCGACAGCAGCAAAACCGGCCCGATGCTCAGGCTCGCCATGCTGTCGATAGGGCAAAAAATAAGGTTGAGGTATAGTTTCCATTATAGGCCTCCCTCCCTACTCTACCCCATCACAGGCCTATTGCATAGTGATTTTGGTCAGAGGCTTAGTCGCTTCCCCCCAAGGCAAAACGTGCAAAGAGATAGGGAACATACCCATATCCGCCTTCAAGGTTATCGTTCCCATAAGGAATATAGAGGAGCGTCCCTCCTATGCCGAGTTGGAACCACTCATTACATGCATAGGCAGCCGTAAGCTCGGAAAGCCAGCAGTTTCCGGTTAGTATATTGTTGTACAGACCGAAAAAGAGGAAAGCTCCGCCTCCCAGACTTCCGGTGAAGACAAAGGGATCGGCATTGATCCGAATCATTGCCTGCGGATACGCCATGGTTTCGAAGACAATCGTAAAAAGCCGAAATCCGAAACCCATTTTTATCTGCCCCTCGCCGAACAAGTAGCCATAGTTGAGATCTGGAATGAGAAAGGCGTAATCAACGACACTACCGACATCATCATCGGCGTCATCGGTAGTCCCCACACCAACATAAAGCGGGATACTCAACCCTATATCAACATAACTGGCCTGAGCAGATAAAAGACCGATCCCCGTAAACATGAAAAGAAGAGAAAACAACACGACAGCCGCTTTTTCGTACCTCTTTTTCATCAATTACCTCCCGGGAAACACCCCGTAATTAATGATAGCACGAAAGTATCAACTATTCCGTTGGGGATCCAAACAGCACCTCAGTGCCGATCAAGTGGAAAAAACATCGGGGAACACAAAGAGAGGAACGTCACTCTTCCTGAAACAACTCAACAACCTCTTCGGGGCTCTGAGAAGCAAGGAGGAGACGGCAGAAACTCTTCGAACGGGTCAGCTTCGCAATTTCACTTAAGGCCTCAATATGTTGTCCTGCCTGATCAGGCGGAGCAAGAAGCAAAAAGAAAAGGTTGCTTGGTTTACCATCCATGGCCTGAAAATCGATTCCGTCGGGGGCAATGCCGATGGCAACCGTCAGCTGATCCACGGCATCACATTTGGCATGAGGTACGGCTATCCCTTCTTCAAGGCCCGTACTTCCCTTGGCTTCACGATCAAGGAGGGCGGAGAGTGCCTTATCTGCGGAAATCAACTTGCCAGCCTTGTCAAGAAGATCAACAAGTTCTCGAAGAACCTCACTTTTGGTCTTGGAGCGAACAGGAATTTGTACCACCGAAGGCTCTATCAAATCAATGAACGCCATTGTTTCCCCCCTGGTCTATAATGCATCGTACAGGTCCCAGACCCGTTCTTCATCTTTTACAATCAAAACAGAACAGCCGACCGACCGCATCGCCCGCTCGGTTTCATCGAAGAACTCATCCCTGCGGCTTCTGATTCTGGCAAGTTCACCGATGATCAGCAAATCGATCTCAAGCTGATCAACCTTAGATTTTATTTCCTGGTTGACGGTTCCCTGGCTACGCAAGGGGTCAACGGTAATACCACGATCGGAACCCAATTTCACGGCATAATTAAGATAGCGTTCGGCATCTGCCTCAAGATCATGTTGATATTCATCCTGCTCCGAGGCAAGAAAGATTCTCGCAGTAACAA
Organism: Sediminispirochaeta bajacaliforniensis DSM 16054; assembly: GCF_000378205.1. Classification (NCBI taxonomy): domain Bacteria; kingdom Pseudomonadati; phylum Spirochaetota; class Spirochaetia; order Spirochaetales; family Spirochaetaceae; genus Sediminispirochaeta; species Sediminispirochaeta bajacaliforniensis. The sequence continues at coordinate 61,472 of NZ_KB899427.1, forward strand.
GATCATTGAGGGCCCGCGTATTGACCACATAGAGGGCGTAAAGCGTGGCACCACTCTGCTTGGCAAGGGCCACCGCATAGGCTGCCGCGGCAAGGGACTCTTCACTGCCGTCCAGGTACACCATCATTCGATCAATTATTCCCGTCATGGCTTGTTTCCTCCTTTTTCCGCTCCAGCCGTTCCTTCACCATCTTCATCAAGATAAACATATCACGCTCGTTTTCCTCGAGTCTGTTCCGGATAAAATCAACCGTTTCGTTCAGGTCCGGTATCGCGATCTTTTCCAGGGCGTTGACCTTTCGAATGGTTTTCTTCACCTCGGTTGCAAGACGCATAATGGAAATCTTAAGCTCGGCAAGACGCCCCATCAGCTCCAGGGCCTCTTTAAAGCTTTGCATAGCACCGTCGACTCTGAAACTGGTCTCGGAGGGGCTGTAATAAGGTGGGTGGTCGTCGAATTGGGTCTGGACCACCGGCAGCTGCACCCCCATGACCCGCCGATCTTTCAGATTGATGTCACAGCTCATGTTAACGGCCCGGGATAACTGCTGGATCCTCAAGCGTCCCATGTCCAGGGTCGCATCCTGCAATGCAGCATAGGCAGAAGCGAGACTATGCTCCACCTTTTCTTCAAAATCACTCGCCTGGTCGACAAGATTCAGGAGTTCAAGAACGAGTATATTCCGCTTTTGATCCAAGAGTTCATAGCCAAGCTTTGCAAATTTAAGCTCGTCCTGGACAGAGAGGAGGTTACTTTTTGTCGGAGCAAGGTTTCTCATGGCAACTACCGACCGTAATAGGTTTCGATCTCTTCGTCGGTCACCCTGTGGAGCTCTTCGGTTGGAAGCTCTCCCAAGACCTTCCAGCCGAGATCAAGGGTCTCCTCGATGGTGCGGTTCTCGTCGTGACGTTGACTGACGAACTGTCGTTCAAAGGCCTCCCCGAACTGCATATACTGATGGTCAAGGGGAGTCAGTTCCTCCTCACCAATGACAGAGGCAAGGTTTCGCACATCTTTCACGTAGCTGTAGGCGGCAAAAAGCTGGCTGGCAAGATGGGGATGATCCTCTCTTGTCATGTCCTTTCCAATTCCGTCCTTCATCAGACGTGAAAGACTCGGCAGGCCCGCAACCGGCGGATAGATGGCACGGCCGTGCATTTCCCGCTCAAAAACGATCTGCCCCTCGGTGATGTATCCCGTGAGGTCGGGAATGGGGTGGCTGATGTCATCGTTGGGCATGGTAAGGATGGGCAGCTGCGTGATTGAACCTGCGGCGCCCTTTACCATACCGGCCCGCTCATAGATTTCGGCAAGGTCGGAATAGAGATAACCGGGATACCCCTTTCTACTGGGGATCTCTCCCCGAAGGGTACTTACCTCACGAAGGCTTTCGCAGTAATTCGACATATCCGTGAGTATCACCAAAACATGCATGCCACGCTCGTAGGCAAGATGTTCGGCCAGGGTAAGGGCAGAACGCGGGGTAATAAGCCGTTCGATCGAGGGATCATCGGCCAGGGAAAGGAAAAGCGCCACATTTTCAAGAACACCGGTACTTTCGAAGCTGTCGATGAAAAAGCGGGCGACATCATGCTTAACACCCATGGCGGCGAAAACAATGGCGAAGTCAGTGCCCTCTCCCCGAATTTTCGCCTGACGGGTAATCTGGGCGGCAAGCTCGTTGTGAGGAAGACCGTTGCCACTGAAGATGGGAAGCTTTTGCCCCCTGATCAGGGTATTCATCCCATCGATGACCGAAATTCCGGTCTGAATAAAGTCACGGGGATATTCACGGCTGGTGGGATTGACGGCAATACCGTTGACATCCCGGGCCTCGTTCCCAACGGGAGCGGGACCGTCGTCGATGGGCCGGCCGAGTCCGTCGAAGATCCTGCCGAGCATCGAATCGGTAACTTCCAAGGAAAGGGGTTCTCCTAAAAAACGCGTTCTGGTAGAAGGGAGGGTCATTCCGCTGGTCCCTTCAAAGACCTGAACGACAACGGCCTCCCGGCTGGTATCGAGGACCATGCCGAGACGAGTCTTGCCGGAGGCATCGACACATTCGACCAGTTCGCGATAGCCGACAGGGTGCGTATTTCTCATGATAAGGAGCGGCCCTTCCATGCTGTCCGCCCCGAGATACTGTCTTCCCGACAGAAGGGTTCGGTCATCGTGCTGCATACATTGACTCCATCTGATCAAAGGCCCGTTCGAGTCTGGCACCCAGCTTATCGAACTCCTTGGTATCTTCATTGGGGACAGTGAACTTCATCTTTACAAGTTCCTGGACCGCTTTCAGTCGTTTTACCTTTGAAAGGGTTGCTCCCCGTTTTATCGCTTCCCGGCCCTTCCTCCAATAGCTGATGATGAGGGAGAGCATACGCGCCTGTTTTTCGACCGTTGAGTAGCGATCGACATCATCGAAGGCGTTTTGCTGAAGGAAGGCATTCTTAAAGAGAGTACATACCTCAATGATAAAACGCTGACTATCGGGAAGTGCATCGGGACCAACGAGTTTCACCACTTGCTGCAAGCGAACCTCCCGCTGGAGCAGATCCATCATCTCCCGGCGTTCGGAGGTCCATTCCTCTCCTACCCGCTTTTCCCACCACGAGGTGATCTCGTCGAGATATTCAGAATAGCTTTCGAGCCAGCTGATTGCCGGATAATGACGGGCATTTGCCAGCTGACGGTCGAGCCCCCAAAAGCAACGGACAAACCGCTTGGTATGCTGTGTGACAGGTTCCGAGAAATCACCCCCCGGCGGACTGACCGCACCGATGATGGAAACAGAGCCGTCGCTGCCGGACAGGGTGTCCACGTAGCCGGCCCGCTCGTAAAACTCGGCAATTCGGGTGGGCAGATAGGCGGGGAAGCCCTCCTCGGCAGGCATCTCTTCCATTCGGCCCGAGAGCTCACGCATAGCCTCGGCCCAACGACTGGTGGAATCGGCCATAACCGCCACGTGATAGCCTTGATCACGAAAGTATTCGGCAAGGGTAACACCGGTATAAACACTCGCTTCACGGGCAGAAACCGGCATATTACTGGTATTGGCGATGAGGATGGTCCGTTCCATAAGGCTTGTTCCGGTTCTTGGGTCAACGAGCTGAGGGAATTCGGTTAGAACATCGGTCATCTCGTTACCCCGCTCTCCACAACCGATGTAGATGATGATATCGGCGTCGCACCACTTGGCAACGGCGTGCTGCGTCATGGTTTTTCCCGTGCCGAATCCACCGGGAATTGCAACCGTTCCCCCCTTTGCAAGGGGAAACAGAGTATCGATGACACGTTGGCCGGTTATGAGAGGGATGGTAAGCGGCTTTCGACTCTTTGAAGGACGCGGTATACGAATCGGCCATCGCTGCACCATGGTGAGGCTATGCTTGTTTCCCGATTCATCCTCGATTTCGCCGATCACTTCATCAATAGCGTATTCACCTTTTTCTGCAATGCTCACAATTCGTCCGGAGATATCGGGATGCGCCATGATGCGATGTTCGACCCGGTCGGTTTCCTTCACACGTCCGAGGATCATCCCGCCCGAGATATCATCCCCCACCTTACAATCGGGAGCAAAGGTCCACTTCTTTTTACGATCCAGGGCAGGCTCATCAATGCCACGCTCAATGTAGGTCCCGCAGACCTCCCGAATGCGCTCGAGGGGGCGCTGAATTCCATCATATATGGTACCGATAAGACCGGGCCCCAACTCGACCGAAAGGGGAAGGCCGCTTCCGTAGATGGGATCCCCCGGAGCAATACCGGTGGTATCCTCATACACCTGAAGAGTCGCGCTGTTGCCGTGAAGCTTAATAACCTCACCAACCAGCCGTTTATTACCGACGTGGACCAGCTCCATCATCATGGCATCGCTGATCCCTTCCGCCTCTATGACGGGGCCGTTTACCCGACCCACCGTTCCAATTATCCGTTCGCTCATTGCAACTCCCGATCAATCATTCTGCGAAGTGCGCCTTCCAACCTTCCGATACGGGCCTCGACGCTATTGTCATAGACCACACGACGCTTGCTGTCGGTTACAATAACCCCCTGGCGACCGCTTAAAAGGCCAAGCCCTTCGGGGGGATCGGAACCCTGCTCTTCGGCAAGCGAGACTTTGATACCTGATTCCTTTTCCGCACGTTTCAGCAGTTCAGGTGTAATTATCGTTTGCTCTTTGAAACCGGCGTAGACAACGGCATTTTTTGCTCCGGTGCCTATGGCGGCCTCTTCAAGCCAGGACAGAATGATCTCGTCGTAATCCTCTCGCTCGGGTAGCGCTCGAAGCCGCCGGCGGACCAAGGCAAGAATTTCCCGCCTAAGTTCGTCCCGGGCCTTAAGCCGAAGCCGTTTTATTTCAGCTTCAGTCGAACGGCCCTCACGGTCTGCAAGTAGTTTCGAACGCTCCTCTGCCTTCTTCTCCGCATCTTTCAGTATACCCTCGGCACGGCTTTGGGCCCCACGTACCGTATCTTCGGCCCGCCGCTTTGCTTCGGAAAGCAGCTGCTCCGCTTCCTTTCGGGCATCTTTTTCAATTCCTTCTATCAGGGCCTCAGCCATTGCCACACTCCCGATTACAGTTTTATCCCGATCGCCTGATTAACCAGTTCCCGCAAGCTTTTTCGCCCGGGTGAGGGGCCGTTACGGTCCGGAATCTCAACGATAAGGGGAAACCGGTGCGAAAAGGTTAATCCATTGACCCGGTCACGAATAGTTTCGGCGACCGTTTCGGTGATAATGATAATTCCAATCTCTTTGTCGTCCAGGGCCTCGGAGAGAGCAGCGTTTGCCGAGACAGCATCTTCGACACTTCGTCCCCTAACTCCCACCATGCCGAAACCGAGTATGGTATCCTCATCACCGATAACGAAATAATCCATGGATTCTGCTTACACCTTTCCGAGGATCATAAGGGCGGTAATAAAACCGAAAACGACCAAACCTTCGGCAAGGGCGATAAAAATCAGGGCTTGTCCTGCAAGTTCGGGTTTTTCACCGATGGTTCCCATTGCCGCGGCACCGACATTACCAATAGCGATTCCCGCACCGATGGCCCCGAGTCCGAAAGCAACGGCTGCTGCAACTAAACCAAACTTCTGAACCTCGGCCCGTGCAGCTGAAACCGTGGCCGTATTTTGTGTGCTCTCCTGCCCAAAAGCGGAGGCGGTAAAAAAGAGTCCGGCTACCACCATAAGAAAGATGGTAACGACAAGGCTTGCCCGAATGTGGCCGGCAAATCTTTTGCGTACATTATCGCTCATACGATACTCCTTTGTTTATCAATGTTTCAGCGAGACCGGCGCATAAGCGCGTCCGGTTCCGTCGAAATATTTCGAGAAAAATTCATAATAGTTTAAACGGAGGGATTGTATTCCCGCCGAAAGACCTTCGAGTCCGATAATCAGGACATTTCCCAAAAGCAAAATGATGTAGGACCAGATTGTGTATCCGCCGCTTCCCGCCGCCATATCCGCTATTTGAAAAAAGGCAATCACAAGAGAGACATGGGCTATGCCAAGCCCCGCAACCCGCATGAAGGAGAGGGTATTCGAAAGGTATCCCGAAAAGACCTCCAGGAGTTCCACAAGCCACTCCATCAGCAGATAGGCCACGGTCATGAGGCCGAAGCGCTCACCACGATGGGCGTGACGCCATTCGATAACCGGCTTGACGATCATGAGCAACGCAGGCAAACCAATAAAAAGGGCGAGAAAAGAATTATCCGGAAGCTGACGATAGTCATGGCGAACAAAGTAGAAAGCACACCAGGTGCCGGCTGCATAGAGCCAGCCGCCAAGCAGTCCTCCCTTGTCAAAAAGAAGCGAAACCCAGTCATGTTTCACAATACGATTGTAGAAATTAAGTAAGAGCCCGAATCCGATGACGACAATACCGAAATAGATGGTTATCAGGAGAATATCGGAGATGCTCTGGACACCGCCTTCGACACTATGACCGGATATGATACCGTGATAATCAAACCAAAGGGGAGGAAACAGCTCCATTCCGAACCAGGAACCGAAAAGAGCACCGGCGACCATTGCCGATCCCCCGCACCATCTAAAAAGAGGAAAAAGAAAATGCTCCTGCTTTCCCGCTTTCTTTGCCTTTAGCCTGCCAAGGAGGCCGATAAGAAAAACAACCAAACCGTGCCCGACATCCCCGAACATGAGTCCGAACATGACACAGTAGAAAACAGCGACGAAAATGGTCGGATCGACGGTACCATAGGCAGGGATGGCATAGTTGGTCACCAACTTTTCAAAGGGCCTGAGCCACTTCGGGTTGTTCATGATCACCGGTATTTGCTTCGGCAGCTGTCCGTCTTTGTGAGAAAAGGGATCCAGCCATTCAAGATGACACCTATTGTCCGTCACCCTTCTCAGAGCGCCGTCCAGTTCCTTTTCGTGGGACGCAGGAACCCACCCTGCAAAAATGAAGGTCCTCGCCGTTTTCCCGAAAAAGCCGCGTACCGTTTCGGAAAGCTCACGTATTCGTAGGCCTTTCCAGAGCGAAAGGAGCTCATCTTTCTTGCCTTCGACGATTTCCCGTGCCTTCTTTTCCAGCTCATCGTTTTTGGCCTCAAGTTCTCGCGTCTTTTTTTCGATCTCTGCATCTGCGAGACCAGGAGCATGCTCTTCCCTTACGGGAGCGGGGATCTCCCTCCAACCGAAACGTTCCAGCAAGGGGGCAATCCCGGTCTCATCACGTTTCAAGGTCATCAGAAGGCCGCTGTCAAGATAGACACAAGGGAATTTTCCGAGAGCAGCACGAAACTCTTCTTCTCTTCCCGAAGAGGGAAGCCCGTAACGGACCGATAAAAAACGATGGGGCTGCTTTACGAGGGAGTCTCCACCTCCATCAAGATGGCGCTGCAGTTCCTTCGTGCGATTCAATTCCTGGCTGATCGCCTTCTGTTCTTCCCGCACACGCTGAATCGCAGAGGCAACCTTATCAAGCCGACGTTCGGCCTCATCAACAGAACCTGCATACCCCTCATCCTCGGGAAAAAAATCGACGAGGGTCGCAGGGTGAGCATCGAGTATGGCAAAAAAGGTTTCGATACGTTCCCGGAGCTTCGCCACCTGGCGTTGCTCTTCCCCCGGGTACACGGGATCAAGCTCGTTCCGCCAATCGGGACTCATCTCCTGTAATGAGACAAAATCAAGAACTCCCAGCCGCAAAAGTTCCCGGGTAACCGCATTGCTGTCAGAATCAAGCACAGCACCGGTGAGATGTCTCATTTTTCCGGTAACAATCATAATCCATCCCCCATTCGATCAGGAGAAACTCCATAATAGTGTGCATTCAGCAGGGAAACCACGGTACCTATCTCTTTGCGCTTGAGAAACACATAGGCAAGAATAATACCGACGGTGAAGGGATAGCCTCGCAGCAGCTTCATGGTCTCTTCCCGGCGAATCTGCCGAAGAAGACCTTCCACCATCCCCAAGCTATCTTCCGAAGAAGAGGAAGTAAAAGAATCGAGCCCGGGATAATGGCCGTTCAGCAACGTCGCAACGGCATCCTCGCCCTTTCGTACCGAAACGGCACTGTCGAGAAGCTGCCCGGAAAAGCTTCCTCCGGGAATAATAATATGCCACTGGCTCCGCTTTTCCGGTGGATAAAAGAAAGCCAGCCGCGCAATTCTGTCTACATTTCGAAGATCGACCTCTACGGCAATCAGGCGGAGGGCGATCCGTTTATCCGCAGCTTCAAGCTTGTCGACAGATTCGATAAGCTGCCGATAAAAAAAGCGATCCAAATCTGTTTCAAAACGAAAAAGGTGGGCTCTGCTTTCAATATCCTGACGATTTTCTTCAAGCAACTGGCCATAGGGGGTAAGCTTGAAGGCTTCAAGTAAGGCGTCGAAATCTTCAGCATTCACCACTTCATCTATTGAAAAAGGATTGACGAGGGCCTCCTGATAAAGATATCCGGCCTCGCCGCCGATACTGCGGCGCTTGAGATGGGCGTCAAACCAGAGGCGCACGCTGTTGCGAACAATATCAACCTCATACCGGAGCAGCAGCCCATCGAGGAGGCTAAGCAATGTTCCCTGGAGGTAGCGTCTGAGTTCGGCAACGGTGGCTATTTCCCGTCGCCACAAGGCAGCCTCAACCTCTTTCAGGTCACCGGTACTTTCGTAAACCGAAACTTCCTGTCGATAAGGAGTATCCTTTAAAAGTTGAATCGCTTCGGCGAGCGAGGGGGCCTGTCGAAGCTTTTCCAGGGTAGCCTCATCAAAAAGTTTGTTTAAGCGAGTACGAAGTTTCGCATTTATAAAACCATATTGTCTAACAGGGGCCGTCAAAAGGACTATTCTCCTCTCCCGTGAATAATAAGTTTCACGGCCTCATCCAAGATAAGATCAAAACGTCCCTCGACCCGTTTCCGGTACGCTTCAATGTCCTCGGCCGCTGCCTGAAGTCGTTGGTCTCTTATAGAGAGGGCCTCACTCTCAGCAGACTTCACTGCCGCTTCGATACGGCGGGAGGCCCCGGCTCGAGCCTCATCAATGATCGAGGCGGCCTTTTTATCTGCCTCACTCTGGATACGAGCAGACTCCGACCGGGCATTCTCCACCCAACCAGCGGCATTTTTTTCGGTCTCGAGCACTCGTTCAATCAGCTCTTTCATATAAATACTTTAACCATTATCACAATTTTAGGAAAGGTCTTCCCCATCAACTTCCGAAACAAGAGCCTCGAAAAGAGTGATAACATCCTGATTCATCTTTCGAAGGCTTGAAGAAAGCTTCTTTGCTATCTGCAGGACAACTCGAAATCCAAGTTCATAATCATCCCGGCACAGGGTCAGAAAGCTATTCCTGGCCAGACTGATAAGAGAACAATCGCTTTCCGCTATGACCGTTGCGGAACGCCGATCACTATCGACCAGGGCAAGTTCGCCGAAATAGACATTCTCATTTTCCTTTAGGATGACTACGGTATAGGGCTCATTCTGGAGGGTCTTTTTTATGATTCTCACACTTCCTTCCAGGATAATGAAAAGAGTATCCCCGACATCTCCTTCCTTGATAATCACCTCGCCGGCCCTAACCTGAACCCTTTCTGCCACCGCAAGGATCTTTTGGATTCGCTCCGGCTTGTCTGCGAATTCGGAAAAAAGAGCGATCTGTTTCAATCGGTCGAGTTCGTTCATATCGCCCCCCTTTCCGCTGTCGCAAGTTCGATAACGATCGCCCTGGAGTTCTTTTTTACGATGTACTCCTTGCCTGGATTAAGCACCGACTTATTCGGCGTTAACTGCTTTACCGCCTTCAGATTCTCCACAAGCGTGGAGATGTCGGGCGTCATCTGGGCCTCGTTCAACGCCTCCTTTTTCCTATGATAAAAATTTCCGGTATTCTCCAAAAGGCCGATAATGATGGCCCCGTATTTCCCTTCCAGATACGCTGAGAGGTCGCCAAAACTTTTTCCAATGAAATCGGCCGGAATCGACTTCGTCTTCAAGCCGCCGCCCTTGGTTGAAAGGAGATCGGTTACAATGTGACTGACACCCGAGGCACTGGAGGCATTGGCAAGGATCAACTTCGAATATTCACGACTCAAGATAATCTCATCGCAATTTGCAAGACGAAGGTATTTCTCGAACTTTTCATCGAGGAGCTCCGCACAGACATAGACCCTCTTTGAAATCGACTCGATGGTGAGCACCGCCATGACGGTACGGGAATCCATCTCCTGAAGCGAATACTCCTGGCTCTGGTCGGCAAGAAGCATCACACGCCGAGCATCCTTGATGTTCGCACGCTTCAGGGTTTCTTCCTCGATATAATCGCCGTTTATGTAGTTTATCCCTTTAAAAACGGGATTATTCAGTATGCCCTGCATCTTTTCGGCGCCAATAGAGTTGATCAGGACAATACCCGAGGGATCAAGATCGGCATTCACCGCCAGAACACCTTCAACCACCTTGTCCAATTCCTTCCGCCAGCCGCAAATAATAAAATGGTTCTGTATATTTCTCAGACTGAGCAAGCCTTCCCTCCTTTTCATCTGTTGATCAACCAGGAACGATGCGATCTGTCCGGTAATGGCGGCAACCACGACAACCCCCATTCCCATAAGCAAAAGCCCGACAATTCTGCCGCCCACGGTAATGGGGGTTTTATCTCCGTAACCGACGGTTGTCACCGTAACGATGGCATACCAGAATGTGTCCCAAATTGTCTCAAATTGACTATTCTTTGTCATTTCAAAGGCGGTGATACCGGCCATCGATGTCAATACGAGAAAAACGAGAAAAAGCGCAACCTTGAAAGGAACGGAATCTATCGAATGGCGAAGCCAATTCATTCTGCGCCGCTTTCTGCGGCTACGCTGAGCCTCATGCCGCTCTTTCTTTCGCTGTTCATCGGCAACCTGCAGGAGGCTTACCTGCCTTTGATCACTCTCCACAACAGACTCCTTCGGTTCTATATCGGCAAAAAGGGAAGAAGTTTTTACACGCTATGTATATTATTCATCAAGAAGTTTACTTGCGGAGCGAAATAGCTCCATGTCGTGACAGAATTGGGTACAAGTTGCAGGAAGGAAAAGAGTTATACCGCATTCATCACCAATATTCCTGACAGTAATGCGATAAACATGGCTCTCGGACTCCCTGTACATGACTGCCCCGGGAAAATGCTTCCCCGAGGCAAAAGCTCATCATTATTATAGGGAACCTCTAAAAACCATCATAAAATAGGCTTTTCGGGTGCATGATCAAAATTACTATCGACACTCCATAGTCGATATCCAATTGAAACGGTATTTTCTTTTTTGCTTTTACCTTTTTCAGGCAGAGTCCTTCTCTTTGGCTTCATTTTTTATATCCTTTGTAGCTGTAGGTAACGATTCATATTATAGGTTAGATTCATGAGTCCGATTATCGTCTCAGCTCTCTCTATTCCTACAGATCGTATCGTTGACCCGTTCATACTGTTATGTATGAAGCCGAA